>JAGHEC010000025.1 GCA_021159525.1 Deltaproteobacteria bacterium
CAACAAAATGCGTACGCAGCACTCGGCGACCGCCCCCAAACTCGTAATAGCCTTTATGGAAAGGCAGCAAAGGACTACCGTCTTATGAGAGTTTGTCCTTGGGGCTGGACCAGAACGAACTCCAACGCTCTGCTGCCGTTCCCAAGAGCTGTAACCGGTTTTTGTCCCGTCTTGGAGGGGAGGCAGAGACCCCCCGCGCGGGCATAACATTGTAGGACTTGGGGTGAAACCTTGGGCGGCGGGACAACAAAATGCGTACGGAGTGCTCGGCGACCGCCCCCTGACTCGTAATAGTCTTTATGGAAAGGCAGCAAAGGACTACCGTGTTATGAGAGTATGTTCTTGGGGCTGGACCAGAACGAATTCCAACGCCCTGCCGCCGTTCCCAAGAGCTGTAACCGGTTTTGCCCCGTCTTGGAGGGGAGGCAGAGACCCCGGCACACACGGGCGGAAGGTTTTTGGACTTTAGCCGCAACCTGTTTGCTTAGAGCGTCAAACCACCTTGGAATGATGCGCATTCAACCAAGATCTTCACCCTCGCCTGTTTCAGGATTAAGGGACACATCATGTTGATAACGCTTCCGGATAAAGCATATGCGCTTGCCATGAACGCCACATAAACCGTACCCATTCTGAAATTTTCTGGAAACGCTGCCAATGAATCTTCAGCCTTGAGGGGACAGGACAATGGAAAGGGAAAAGGAACGGATTATCGCTTACTGCCTGGCGGCCATATCGCTTGTGGTAGGGATTGTCTGCTATACTGCCTTCGCGCGAACAGAGCCTGAAGAGCCTGTGAGGATTCTGTTCAAGAATGCGGGGGGAAATGTCCTGTTTGATCATAAAGAACATTTGTCCGAGTCGGGATATGGGCTTGCATGCGACGAGTGCCACCATGACCTGGAAGAGGAAGGGGCCAGGCCCGATGCGTGCGGCGAATGCCATACGGGCGAGAGCGATGAGGCCCCTAAGCGGTCCGAGGTCCTGCACGTCCAGTGCAAGGAGTGTCACAGCGACGGCGGGGGGCCGGTGGACTGTGCCGCGTGCCATGCGATGCCCAGGTAAAAAGGGAGCAAAAGGCCCTGAACTTCGTTAGTTGCAGGGTCTCTGCGACTGTGCCGGGAGATGGGGGGAGGAGATAGAGATCATGAAAAAGCCGTTTTTCGGTTTGACCCGGCCTAAACTGGCCTATTCAGGGATTGATGATACAGGGCCGGATATCCAGGAAATCCCTGTTCCGGAAAGGATTTTTTTCTCCAGACAAATCAAAAAAGGGGAAGGTCCGACCATTTCCAGAGGTCAGGAGGTCAGGACCGGTCAGCGATTGAGGCCTCTGGAGGACATGCGTGTCTGCGTGACCGCCACTGCGACAGGCGTGATTGGAGATGTGTCGGTTGAGACCGATTATTCCGGCCGTACCACCTTGTCCATGTCCATTGAGACCGAACCAAAAGATCGCTGGGACCCTGAATTTGAACAGGCCGGGATTTCCGCCCAATCTGAAGATGTCCTCTCATATCTCTCGGCCCTGCCCGGCATCTCCGATCTGATCCCCCTTGTGAGAAGGGAAAATCCCTTGGATACGATCCTGGTGAGCGGGTTCGACCGGGATCTTTTGACAGCGACAAACCAGCTCAGCCTCAAGACCGGGGCCGGCAATCTGGCCCGGGGCATCGAGATTATGAAGCAGATGACCGGCGTTAACAGGGTCATGGTTGCGGCCCCTCCTTCGTTGGCCTCAGAGGCGGAAAGGGGGGGAGTTGAGGTCAGGATCCAGAATCCCCTTTACCCCGGCGCCGATCCCAGGCTCCTGGTGAGGTCCATTCTTGGGACCACCGTTCTCCCTTCGAGACCGCTGACCGATGTGAATGTAGGGGTTGTCTCGGCAGAGGGGGTGATCGCCATGGGCCGGGCCTTTCAAGACCAGAGGCCGCCTGTATCCAAGTTGCTGACTGTGATCGGCAAGGACAACCGGCCGGTCGCGGTCCGTGCCAGGATCGGGACGCCGGTGGGCCATCTCCTCAATACGCTCCATATCGAGGTTTCAGGGGGGGACCGTCTGGTCCTGGGGGGGCCCATGGCAGGCAAGGGGATCTATTCTGTGGACGTGCCCGTCGGCCCTGATACGGATGCGGTTATGGTGCAGGACAAGGATCATGTCATCCCGCCCTCCAGCGAGCCCTGCATCAACTGCGGCGAGTGTGTGAGGGCCTGCCCTGCCCGGGTGCCGGTCAACATGCTCATACGTCTCTTGGAAAATGGGCTGTTTGAGGAGGCGGCCCAGCAGTACGACCTCTTGTCGTGCATTGAATGCGGGCTCTGCAGCTATGTCTGTATGATGCGGATCCCCATATTTCATTACATCATGCTCGGGAAACATGAACTTGCATTATCCGGATACCTGGAGGAGTCCCATGGATAACCCGACCCTCTTTGTCAGTTCCCATGCCCCCTACTGGCATAACGGCACCAGACTCTCGGTCAAAAACTGCCACATCATGATTGCGGCTTTGCCTGCGGTCATCATGGGGATCTATCAGTACGGGGCGCCGGCCCTCGGAGTGGTGGCTTTATCCGTGGCAGCGGCCATGATCTGGGAATTTCTTATGAACCTGGTATTGAGGCGTCCGGTCAGCATCGGCGACGGGAGCGCCGCTTTGACAGGCCTTATTTTCGCCATGCTGCTTCCGGCCACTACACCCTGGTGGACCGTGGTTTTGGGCGCCTTTTTAGCGATTGTGGTGGCCAAACAGATCTACGGGGGAATCGGGTGCAACCCTCTGAATCCGGCCCTGGTGGCCATTGCCATCATCTTCCTGTCATGGCAGGGGATCGTGGACTTTGACGAGGCCCTGGCGGACTACGACCTGGGGTTTGTCATGGCCTATCCCCTCACCGCGCTCAAGTATTTCGGGACCTCGGCAATCTCGGATTTCTCTGCCGCGGACCTTCTCATGGGACGACATGCCGGGGCCATCGGGGCTACATTTGCTCTGGGACTCTTGGCCGGGGGGATCTACCTGATGCTTCGCGGCATGATTCGGTGGGAGATATCCCTCTCATTTCTGGCCGGGGTCTTTGTGACCGCCCTCCTTTTCTATCTGGCAGATTCTCAAAAGTATGCAGGGCCCCTGTTTCACCTCCTGACGGGGTACACCCTGATCGGGGCCTTTTTCCTGGCCACCGAGGATTCCTCGTCGCCCGTGAATTTCATACCCATGCTCATCTATGGGGCCTGTGCCGGAATTCTCACGGTCTTGATCCGGAACATCGGGGCGTTTGTGGACGGGACCGTGTTTGCCATCCTTATGATGAATGTGGCCAACCCGCTCATTGACAAGATCCGTCCAAAGGCATTGGGAGGGGGGATGAAGCATGCGTGAAATGGTAAAGCTTTTTATTGCGGTTGCAGTCTTCAGCGGGCTCTCCGGAGGTGTCCTGGCCGCCATTCAGAACGTCACCAAGGAGAGGATCGAGTATCAGCAGATCAAATTTGTCAAGGGTCCCACCATCAAGAGAATTATGGAAGGATGCACCAACGATCCCCTGACAGACCGGGTGACCCTTGCGGACAAGGAGGGGGACATACAGTTCTTTGTGGGAAAATTCAACGGAAGGCCGGATGCCGTTGCCTTTGAGACCTTCGGCAAAGG
This sequence comes from Deltaproteobacteria bacterium, assembly GCA_021159525.1. Taxonomy (GTDB): domain Bacteria; phylum Desulfobacterota; class DSM-4660; order Desulfatiglandales; family Desulfatiglandaceae; genus AUK324. The sequence goes on from JAGHEC010000025.1 coordinate 3,654, forward strand.
ATTTGGGGGGGTCATGGGAGTGATTGTGGGTGTGGACCTCAAGGCGGACAAGATCCTCGGCGTGGGGGTGACGACCCACAGCGAGACCCCGGGGGTGGGCTCCAGGACCAAGACCGATCCTTCATTTGCCGCCCAATTCAAAGGATTGCCCATAACGGAACCGTTTCAGGTGAAGGCCGACGGCGGACAGATCGACGCCCTGAGCGGGGCGACCATATCCTCCCGAGGGGTCTGCGGGGCTGTTGTTAAGGCAGCCGAGATCTATGAAAGGCTCAAACCCTCCCTTATGCAAAAGATCAGACGCAAACAAGGCTAAGGAGATCACCGGCTATGGCAAAGACAGTTGTTCAGGAGTTTACCAAGGGACTGTGGGCTGAGATTCCGCCCTTTCGCTTGGTGCTCGGCCTCTGCCCAACCCTGGCAGTGACCAAGAGCGTGGAGAACGGGATCGGCATGGGCGTGGCCACCACTTTCGTCCTGGTATGCTCCAACATCCTGATTTCTCTCCTTCGGAACGTCATACCCAAAAAGGTGAGGATTGCCTGCTACATCGTGGTGATTGCCACCTTTGTCACTGTGGTGGAGCTGGTGATGCAGGCCTATGCCTATCCGCTCTTCCTGAAGCTCGGCATATTTATCCCCCTCATTGTGGTCAACTGCATTGTTTTGGGCCGGGCAGAGGCCTTTGCCTCGAAAAACAGCGTGGTCCGGTCCCTTGCGGACGGCCTCGGGATTGGTCTTGGGTTCTCTCTTTCTTTGACCGCCCTGGCCACGGTGCGGGAGATCCTGGGCAACGGGACCTTTTATAACATTCCGGTATTCGGTCCATCGTTTCAACCCTTTTCCTTTATGGTGCAGGCCCCCGGCGCCTTTGTCTGTCTGGGACTCATGCTGTGCATTATGAACATCCTGGGGAAAAAGTAGGAGCCGCGCAATGACCGATTATATCGTGCTGATTGTAAGCTGCATTTTTGTCAACAACATTCTTCTGATGCAGTATCTGGGGAATTGTCCGTTCTTGGGCGTCTCCAAACGGATGGAGACCGCGGTGGGCATGGGCATGGCCGTGGTGTTCGTGCTGGTCATGGCCGGGGCCATCACCTGGGTGGTCAATACCTATCTCCTCAGGAC
>JAGHEC010000022.1 GCA_021159525.1 Deltaproteobacteria bacterium
ACTCATGGCCGTTTCTTACGGAGCGTCGGAACAACCCCTCCTGTGCCGGGTCACGCCTACTGCCCGAAAATGCCTTTCCCTGGATGTTGGTCCGGCGCCGTTCGCGCACAGGGATCAACACCCGGGCGGGTAAAGGCGAACCCCCTGAGACCGTGAACAGATAAGGCGAATTCATGGCAAGCAAGCGGCGTTCCATACTCTCGGCCCTGATTATCGTTATGGTGGTTGCTTTTGTGCTGGGAAGCGCGATGGTGATCATCATGAGGTTTCTCTCTCCTGCCTCAGCCCCCTTTTTCAGTGAAAAAATCGGGGTGATTCCTGTTGAAGGCACCATTACCTCCTCACAGACCATCACATCCCATTTGATAAAATTCAGAAAAGACCCGGATATCAAGGCGATTATCCTCAAGATCAATTCTTCCGGGGGCGGGATAGCGCCAAGCCAGGAGATCTACCGTGAGATCGAGAGGACCGTTCCTGTAAAAAAGGTGGTGGCCTTTATGGGAAGCGTTGCCGCCTCCGGGGGTTATTATATTGCGGCGGCCGCAGACAGGATCGTGGCCAGCCCGGGCACCATCACTGGAAGCATCGGCGTGATTATGGAGTTTTTGCGCCTGGAGGACCTGTTGAACAAGCTCGGCGTTGATCTGGAGGTAGTGAAAAGCGGGGAATTCAAGGACATGGGCTCGCCCGACCGGAAGTTGACAGAAAAGGAACGGGAGATGCTTAAGGACATGGTCATGGATATGCAGAATCAGTTTGTAGAGGCGATTGTCCGTGGGAGACGGCTTCCCCTCGAGCAGGTTCAACAAATTGCGGATGGACGAGTTTTTTCCGGCGCCCGAGCCAAGGAACTGGGGCTGGTGGATGTGCTGGGCAATTTTGAAGATGCGGTGGAATTAACAAAGGATCTGGCCGGGATCAAAGGGGAGGCGAGCCTAGTCTATGCCAAAAAGAGCCCTCTGGAGGCCCTGGATCTCCTTATCAAGACAGGCGTCAGGTCTATCGCGGGGGCCCTGCACCATCCTGAGGGAGGGATTGCCTACCGGTGGGCCGGGGTTTCGGGACCCCCTGTTACAGAAAACAACTGATGTCTCCCTTCCCCTTCCGTATGATTTCAGGCGTGTCATTGATGAGAGAGACCACGCTTGAAGGGCTCTGGTCCAATACCCCCCCATCGATTACCATGTCAAGAGAGGGGCCATAGGCCTCCTTTATCTCCAAAGGATCATCGTAGCCGGCGCTGGTGCTGATGACCGGCCGACCAAAGGTTCGTACGATATTCAGGGCGATCCGGTTGTCCGGGACCCGAATCCCGACGGTTTTCCGCCGGGTCAGCATGATCCGGGGGACCAATTTTGTTCCTTCGAGAATAAAGGTGTAAGGACCGGGGAGCAGACGCCTCATGGTTTTGTAGGCATAATTGGAGACGATGGCATAACGGCTGATCTCCTTGAGACTGTCGCATACGAACGAGAAGGGCTTGGTTAAAGGGCGTTTTTTGAGCCTGTAGATGAGCTGGATGCCTTTCTTGTTAAACAGGTTGCATCCTATCCCGTAGAATGTGTCTGTTGGATAGGCGATGAGGCCTCCCCCTGCAAGCACTTCGCAGATGCGGCTGATATGGCGCTGTTGTGGGTTTTCGGGATTAAGGGAAAGCGTGACGGTTTTCTTCCGGCTTCCTGAAGTCTTCATGCTGGTCATGTCATATGCCCCCTTCACTGTCCTGTTTACCCGTGGTTGCATGGGCGTTGTCAGGAAGCAGTGGATAACAACAGATTGATGCTGAACCGCCGAGATCAGGGACGTGTCAAATGAATATGGGCATAGCAGGGGAACTCTTTTCGCTCTTATTGGGCCTTTCTCTGGGAAGCTTTGCGAATGTGTGCATCCATCGCATTCCCCTGAAGCAGTCTATTGTGCGCCCTCCTTCTTCCTGCCCCGACTGCGGGGCGCGGATCCGATGGTACGACAATATCCCGGTTCTCAGTTTTTTCTTCCTCATGGGGAAATGCCGACACTGCCGTCATCCCATATCCTGGCGCTATCCGACTGTGGAGTGCCTTGTCGCCCTTTTGAGCCTGTTTTTATATAGCAAATACGGGGTTAGTTCTCAATACTTTCTCTTCCTCCTTTTTTCCCTGACGCTGGTTATCATAAGCTTTATTGACCTGGATCACAGGATCATACCGGATGTGTTCTCGCTTCCAGGGGTTGTGGCGGGGTGGATGGTTTCTTTGTTTCCGTGGGGAATATACTGGCTCGATTCATTGATCGGAACCCTGGCAGGCGGGGGGTCCCTGTATATAGTGGCCGTGGTATATGAACGGATAACCGGAAGGGAAGGGATGGGCGGGGGCGACATCAAACTCCTGGCCATGATAGGGGCCTGGATGGGCTGGCAGGCCCTCCCCCTGATTGTGCTTATTGCCTCCCTGACCGGGGCGGTCGCCGGGATTGTTTTTATCCTGTGTTCCGAAAAGGGATATCGCTTTAGGATCCCGTTTGGTCCTTTTCTGTCCCTGGGCGCGCTCCTATGCCTCTTTTTCGGTCAAGATCTGACCACGTGGTACTACGGTTTGTTTTTGTAAGGAGGGGAGGGGCTTGCGGTTTCGCCTTTACAGCCTGAGAACAGGGATTGTCGCCTGTTTGTGCCTCTTGATTGTTTCTGCCATGCTCCTCATCAATGTGGTCATGATGCGTTTGGCGGAAAGGGACCTGATCGAGGCCAGGGGCAGGGCCGGGCGTCTTCTTGTCTATGGCATTGGCCGGATGATAGAGTATGAGATGGCAAGGCGGGGCGGTTCCCGGGGCCGGGTTAGATTGGATGTTTTGTTTGGCGAAAAGATCGAGCGGTTTGTCAGAAACGGCGAGTTTTCAAGGGGGTTGATGGTCAGCGCCGCGGGCAGGAGGGCCTTCCGAATAGGGCCGTGGCATGAGGACTGGCAGGGCCTTCTTTTGTGCTGTGAAGAGGTCCTTAAGTCGGGGCAGCCATTGGTGCGCTTTTCAGGCAAGACATGGGGCGTGACCTGGTTTCGTCCAAAGCATCTCCAGGTGTGTGGTCCGATTCGTTACGAAGACCGTCTGATTGGAGTAGCGGCCGTAGAGGCGGATTTGGATCCTGTCTACCAGGGACTCAGGAAATCGGAACGGGTTGTTTTAGGCTATATTTTTTTGAACGCCGCCATCCTGGTGCTGTTCGGAATCTATCTTCTTTCGCGCACCGTGATCCAACCTATCAGAAAACTTGTGACCATCACCGAAAAATTCGATGAATGGGATAGCCTGATTTCTCCCAATGAATCGTGCAAAAGCGAATTTGGGCAGCTGTTCCGGTCCCTGAAGATGATGCTCAAACGGCTGGATGCAAACAAGCAGGAACTGGAGGATCATATTGCCTCCCTCAAGAAGGCCAATTTAGAGGTCAAAAAGGCCCAGGATGACATTGTCCGATCTGAAAAGATGGCCACTGCAGGTCGGCTTGCCACGGGGGTGGCGCATGAGATCGGCAATCCCCTGGGGATCATTCTGGGTTATGTGGAGTTGCTGAAACGGACAGATTTGAGTCAGGAAGAGCGGAAGGATTTTCTGGGACGGCTTGAGGCAGAGGTGACCCGGATCCACCAGATCATTCGGGAACTCCTCGATTTCTCAAGAAGCTCGGGTGTTGAGCGTCAGCACACAGCAGTCCATGAGCTTATCGTGGAGACGGTGCGCATGCTTCAACCTCAGCCCATGATGGCGGAGATAGAGATTCGCCAGTCCTTAAATGCAGAGAAGGACGTGGCAAAGGGGGCTGCTGATCAACTCAAGCAGGTGTTTCTCAATGTTATTATCAATGCGGCCGACGCTATGGCCGATACGGGCAGCCCGGCGGAGGAGAAACGATCGAAGGTCCTGGCGATCGAGACCGCCAACCAGGATGGATTTATCCGGGTAACCTTCACCGATACAGGTTGCGGCATTTCAGAGGAAGTTCAGGATGGTGTGTTTGACCCTTTTTTTACCACCAAAGAACCGGGAAAAGGCACTGGGCTCGGGCTCTCGGTGTGCTATACTATCTTAAAAGGGCTGGGCGGCGCTATTTCCGTGGACAGCACGCCGGGCAAGGGCGCGACTGTTATTATACTCCTTCCCCTCTCTGAAGAGGGGAGGCATAAGTCATAAGTAAAGACGTAACCGTTCCCGGGGTCTTGAGATCTCCCTGATACACT
>JAGHEC010000027.1 GCA_021159525.1 Deltaproteobacteria bacterium
ATCCACGGGACGAAAGTCTTGGCAAGAACGCTCAATTGGCCTTGGCAGGCGGGTGTCCCCCGCAGATAAGTCACTGAAGAGACCGGCCCGGAGGCCCGGAGCACAAGAAAAATCTTCCTGCCCCGGCACTAGGTTCACAGTTATCCCCCTAATTATTGAGGTGATACGATTTTGGGATAAAAAAATTATCGACAAATAATAACGTTATTATAAAATATAGGCACTTGGCCCACTTTAAAAATTGGCATACAATCACCTACTCTAAAAGGAGATGGTATGAATATTTACCTCGTGCCCACCCACAAATAGATATTTGGGCAGGCAACGAATCCCGCAGATTGACGCAGAGATTGCGCAAAAAGGCCAGTTATGCATGGAAACTGGTTAAGGAGTGAATCTATGACTTGTATGAAAAATCAGGTGGTTTTGTGGGCCCCCTCAATGTATAATGGTATGCGTCGCATGAAAGCCGCCTGTGCTCCGATGAGCTAGCCTAAAGGCCCATTCTCGCACAGGCGGCTTTCATGCTCAGTCAGTAGATCCTAATCACCATTTGTAACCGTTCACGGGTGATTTTTGGTTAAATTTGCGATTGTCCGCCTCACGTAACACCTCAATAACCCGGGGCAGAAGGGTTTTTCTGACGCGACTGCCGGGAGGGCGCCGTCTCTTTGTGACTTATCAGTGGGGGAAGCCGCAGCTCGACGAATGCGAGAATGGGGAGGGGGCAAGCCTGCCCGCCATTGCCTTGTTACCCATGTTACTTGCTTCTGCCATCGCAGATCCACGGGACGAAAGTCTTGGCAAGAACGCTCAATTGGCCTTGGCAGGCGGGTGTCCCCCGCAGATAAGTCACTCAAGAGACCAGCCCGGAGGTCCGGAGCGGAAGAAAAATTCTTCTGCCCCGGCACCAGGTTCGCAGTTATCCCCCTAATTATTGAGGTGATACAAAGTAAATTCATTGTCAGAATACCGGATTGTTTTACCCCGGGCTGCCTGACGGATACCGAGGAGAAGAGATGCTCAAGGTAATACCCCTGGGTGGATTGGGGGAGATCGGCCTCAATATGATGGTTGTGGAACAAGGTCCGGATCTCCTGGTGATTGATGCGGGGCTCATGTTCCCAGACGATTATATGCCGGGTGTTGATCTTGTCATCCCTGATTTTACCTACCTGAAGGAACGTCAGGAGAAGATCCGAGGCATTGTTCTCACCCACGGACACGAGGATCACATCGGTGCTGTCCCCTTTTTTCTGAAGCACTTTTCCGTGCCCGTGTTCGGAACCGGTTTTACCCTGGCCCTGTTGGAGGAAAAGCTCAAAGAGCATTATCTTGTTGGCCGGCTCGACTTTCGCCGGATCAGGGCTGGAGACACCACCCGAATCGGTCCATTCGAGGTGGAGTATATCCAGGTTAATCACAGCATTGTGGATGGGGTGGGCCTTGCCATAAAAACATCCGAGGGGATCCTCCTCCATTCCGGCGACTTCAGGATCGACCCCACGCCTGTGGATTCCCAGTTTACCGATCTGGTCCGGTTTGCCCACTTTGGTGAAAAGGGGGTGTTGGCCTTTTTCTCCGATTCCACCAATGCGGAAAAAGAGGGATATACTCTTAGCGAAAAGGATGTCAAGAAGACCCTGGAAGATCTATTTCAACAATCCACGGGCAGACTGATCGTTGCCAGTTTTGCCTCTAATATCACCCGGATACAGGAGGTAATCTCGCTGGCGGAGAAATTTGGCCGCAAGGTGCTTTTTAACGGAAAAAGCATGGTGACCAATGTGGGCATCGCCGTACAACAAGGGTTTATCCACCTGCCTGAGGATATTGAAATCGGCGAGAATCAGATCGGTCAGTTTCCGGATCACAAGCTTGTGGTTGTCACCACGGGGAGCCAGGGGGAGCCCATGTCCGCCTTGACCCGGATGGCCCAGCGCAGGCACAAGGGTATTGAGATAAAGCACGGCGATACGATCATCCTGTCGTCCCGATTTATTCCAGGCAATGAAAAGGCCATTACCTCTGTGATTAACCGTCTTTACCGTCTGGGCGCGGACGTAGTTTACGAAAGGGTTTCTGATATTCATACATCCGGTCATGCCAAGAAAGAAGAGTTGAAATGCATGCTGAGCCTGGTCAGACCCCGTTATTTTGTCCCTATCCACGGGGAATACCGGCATCTCGTAAAACATGCCCAGATCGCGCTGGATATGGGGATGCCCGAGGAATGTGTTCTGATCGCTCAGGACGGGGACATCGTCTGTTTTGAAGATGGATGCATGAGGGTGGAAGGCCCTGTGGTCACGGGCAAGATCCTGGTGGACGGGAAAGGGGTTGGGGATATCGGCGAGATCGTCCTGAGGGAAAGGCGAAAACTGAGCCGACACGGAATGGTGGTTATTCTCCTGATCGTGGATGCAGAAACAGGGGAGACCGTATATGGACCGGAAATCATCTCGCGGGGTTTTGTGTTTGAAGAGCAGGGCAGGTTTATTCTTGAAGACGCCGAATGCATCGTGTTGGAGGTGCTGGATGAACTGCAACGCCCCGCACCCATGGATTGGCGTGCCGTAGAAACGGAAATAGGCAGGAGACTGAAGCGGTTTTTCTATCATGTCATCGAACGAAGCCCTCTCATTACGCCGGTGATTATCGCGATTTAGAGAAATGAAGTCCAAAAAAAATCATTCCAACCGCAAATCCCATGCCGAGGGAGGTCCGACCAGGCCGACCCGTCCCCTGAAAAGGGAGATTTTAGGCCTTTTGTTGCTCCTCCTGACCCTTGTTTTTGCAGGCAGTCTTCTCTCGTATCATCCGGAAGACAGGTTGTTCTGGAACGTGACGGGGTCCGTGGGCAGGGCCTACAACCTTTTCGGGACCGTGGGCTCCCATCTGGCCGGCATCCTGATTGATCTGCTGGGGTTTTCTTCCTTCTGGCTGCCATTGACCCTTCTTGCTCTGGCCTTTATGGCCTTTCGGGGCCGCACTATCGCATCCCCTTTTCTAAATCTCACTGCCATTCTCATCCTGCTCGCCTCTTTCTCCGCGCTTCTCAGCCTCCAATTTCCCGGGGAGGCGAGTTTCCGGGGAGGGGCCCTGGCAGCCGGGGGCCTGGTGGGGATCCATCTGTCTGTATGGATCAAAGGTGTTTTGAACCAGTTTGGGGCCTATGTCTTTCTCACGACGCTTTTCATAGTTTCGCTCATGCTGGTTACTGACATTTCCCTGGGAAGGGTTTTGTCCAGGCTGGGCCTGCTGGTTCTGGGGTTTCTGAGACGGATTAACAATGTGATAACAAAGATGCGGGAGAGGAAAAAAAGGACCCGAAAGACCAAAGCAGCCCACCACCGAATTGCATCCAGGCCCAAGGTAACCATCGTGGACCCGAAAGCGAAGGAGGATCCCCCACCTCAGCAGGAGCGATTCCCTTTTATGAATGTGGCCGGGGCGTTCAAGCTCCCGGATATAGATCTGTTGAGGGATCCCCCTGATCAGAAAAATATTCATATACAGAGGGAAACCCTGGAGATGAACGCCCGGCGTCTCGAGAGGAAGCTGGCGGATTTCGGGGTGCACGGAGAGGTTGTTGAGATACTGCCCGGCCCGGTTATTACCATGTATGAGTATAAGCCGGCCCCGGGGGTCAAAATCAGCAAGGTGGCCAATCTGTCGGACGATCTGGCCCTCACACTCAGGGCCCAGAGTATTCGGATCGTGGCCCCCATACCGGGCAAGGCTGCCATCGGCATTGAAATCCCCAACAATCAGCGGGAGGCGGTCTATTTGAAAGAGATCCTTTCCAGCCCCACCTATCAGAATTCCAAGCACAAACTGGCTATTGCTCTTGGTAAGGACATCACCGGGGCCGCGGTGGTTGCGGACCTGACGAAAATGCCCCACCTCCTGGTGGCAGGGGCCACCGGGACCGGAAAGAGCGTTTCCGTCAATACCATGATCCAGAGCCTTTTGTTCAAGATGTCGTCGGACATGGTGCGGTTTCTCATGATCGATCCCAAACGGATCGAGCTTTCCGCCTATCAGGACATTCCCCACCTCCTCCATCCGGTGGTGACCCGGCCCAAGGAAGCCACCAAGGCCCTTCGGTGGGCTGTTGAAGAGATGGAGAGGCGCTACATGCTGCTGTCGGACAGGAGGGTGCGCAATATCGAGACCTACAACCGCAAGATCGTTGGCCAGGCAAAACCCCGGGCCGGGGATGCATCAAGAGGGGTTGACCGGACCCTGCCCTACATCATCATTATCATTGACGAACTGGCAGACCTGATGATGGTCTCCTCGAAAGAGGTGGAGGAGGCCATCACCCGCCTGGCCCAGATGGCCCGCGCCGCGGGGATCCATTTGATTATTGCCACTCAGCGGCCCTCGGTCAATGTCCTGACCGGGATCATCAAGGCCAATTTTCCAACCCGGCTCTCCTTTCAGGTCTCCTCCAAGGTGGATTCGAGAACGATCCTGGATGCCAACGGGGCAGAGCACCTGCTGGGCGAAGGGGACATGCTCTTCATGCCCCCCGGCGTGGGTCGGCTCATGCGGATTCACGGGGCCTATGTGTCCGAGGAGGAAGTCAAGGCGGTCACCGATTTCCTGAAGGCTCAGAAAAAGCCTGACTATGACGCGACCATTGCTTCTCACATCTGCGGAGACGAAGAAGGGGTGAAAGAGGACTTGGAACTGGATGAGAAATATGAGGAGGCCGTTGACCTGGTCACCAGGACCGGCCAGGCCTCCATCTCTATGCTTCAGCGCAAATTAAGGGTTGGGTACAACCGTGCCGCCCGCATGATCGAGGCCATGGAATTGCAGGGAATTGTGGGCGCTTCAGACGGGGTCAAACCCAGGGATGTTTACGGCAGAAAGGTGTAATAGTCTAATGAAAACAATTAATAAGGTACTTTTGATTGTGCTGGTTGCGATACCGTTTGGATTTCAGGGCACCTGCCTTGCCGATGAGAGCCTGAGCGCGATCCTGGAGGGGATCCGCAAGACCTACGGCCCCCTCCCCGGACTTTCCGTGCCTTATACCCGGGAGGTTGTTACCCGGTCCATGACCATGCTGGGCGGTCAGATCAAAGGGGACCTTGCCTCGGGCGCCATCTATTTTAAGCATCCTCATTTTCTGAGACTTGATCAGGAAAGGCCCAGGCCTGAGACCATCATTGCCAATGGCGAGACCCTTTGGTGGGTCATTCCTGGAAAAAATTGCGCCTACCGGTATCCTGCAGACCAGTTTGGAAAGGAACTGCGCCTGTTAAGCGATATCTTCCGCGGCCTTGCCCATGTGGCAGACAGTTTTGAAGTGGTCCTCAATCAGGAAAATGTCTCTGGAAAATACGAAATCGAGCTTATTCCTAATCCCCCGTGGGAAGAAATTGACCGCATACGGGTGATTGGGGGTCAAGATTATCAAATCCATTCCATAGACATTTTTAATGCCCTGGGGACCATCACCCGCTTCACCCTGGGGACCCTGTCTGAGAAGGGGGATTTTAAAGAGGGGTTTTTTCGGTTTGTGCCCCCGGAAGGGATGGATGTGATTGTGGAGGGGGCGGATCAGTGAATCATTGCCCTGGAGAGAAGACGGGCGACCCGCTGGAGACTCTGAAGGTTGTTGGCCGGAAGGAGATGGTCGATGTAGGGGAGGGCGGTTTTCATGCCCCGGCAGAGCGGTTCGTAGTCGGGATCTGCTGCCAGGGGGTTGAGCCATAGAACCGTATGGGTCCTCCGGCTTAGAAAGGCCATCTCCCGGCGCAGCAGGTCTTTCCCGCCCAGGTCCCATCCATCGCTAAGTATGACCACCACGGTCCTGCGGTTCAACAGCCGGCCGGCGTGGGCCTGGTTGAATTGATGGAGTGAATACCCGATTCGGGTGCCCCCGGACCAGTCAGGGACTTGGTCGGCGATTTGCTCCAGGGCCTTTTCCAGGCTCAGGCGGCGGACGAGAAATGTAATAGAAGTGAGAGAGGTGGAGAATACAAAGACCTCGGCCCCGGATCCGATCTCCCTCAGTCCCAAAAGGAAGGGCATGACAAACCTGGCATATCGGTCCATGGACCCGCTCACATCCGCCAGGATTACCAGCCGCTTGAGCCGCTTTTTCTTTTCCTTGTAGAAAAGAGTGAAAGGCGTTCCCCCTGTCTTGAGGCATTGGCGGATAGTGCGGCGAAAATCCAGGTTGCCCGCGTGTCGGCCTCTTTTTATGCGCCTCGATCTCTCGATCTTGAAAGGGTCTGTCATTTGCCTGAGGGCGAGCCTGGCCATAGGGATATCCGCCTGGTTAAAACACCCCAGGTCCTTTTTCCGGACCACGGACACGGGGCTGTAGGCGATTCCTTCGAGCCATTCTTTTTCGTTGCTTGAATTGATTTCTGTGGAGGTTTGCGAAGGGGTGTCAGCAAGGCATTCCCCCTCTTTAACCGATATCCTGCCCCTGGGCTCGGGTCCCCGCTTGTCCCCGGATGGTTCTTCCAGAAGAGTTGCCTGATCCCAAAACTGATCAAAAAGGGCCTTGAACTGGATCCATTCCAGATCAGTGGCGGTGAGATTGGCCCGGAGGACATAAAAAAAATCCCTTTTATCCTCCAGAGATATCATTGCCAGGCCCCGGAGGGCATCAAGGACGCTGCTTTGAAAGACCTTAAAGGCCCGCTGCTTGAGAAAGTGGGCAAACTCAATCACCCTGCCGGCCAGGCCTGTTTCATCGCCTGTCATTTATCCATTCACCCCTGACTGCCGAGGTATTTGACCCGCTCTCGCGGATCGGCCCAGATCTCCTCCCTGAACCGCCGGATGTCTTCCTGGTATTTGAGAAAACAGCCCATGGTCTCGAGGACTACGGCTTCGTCCAGATAGGACCTGTGCATGGTCATGAGGGCCCTGCCCCAATCCAGGGTCTCGGAAACGCCGGGCTTTTTCAGGAAATCCACGGTCCTGGCCTTCTGCATGAACCGGGTTACCTGTTCGGCAAAACGGGATTCGATGCCCGGGAGTCGGGTCATCAGGATCCGGTATTCCTTGTCAAACGAAGGGTAATCGATCCAGTGATAGAGACACCGCCGTTTGAGGGCGTCATGGACGTCCCTGGTCCGGTTGGAGGTGACCACCACGAGCGGCTTTTTTTTGGCCTGGATGGTCCCTATCTCAGGGATCGTGATCTGGAAATCGGAAAGGATCTCTAAGAGAAATGCCTCAAATTCCTGGTCCGAACGGTCGATCTCGTCGATGAGGAGAACCGGGGCCTTTTCTTCAGATCTCAATATGGCCTCCAGCAGGGGACGGCGAATGAGAAACCGGGGGCTGTAGATGAGCTGTTCGATGGTCTCCTTTTCCGTGTTGCGCTCTTCTTCCAGACGGATATGGAGGAGTTGCTTGGGATAGTTCCATTCGTAGAGGGCGGTAGAGGCGTCCAGCCCTTCATAACATTGAAGCCGGATCAGTTCCGTGCCGAAGAGGCGCGACATGACGATTGCTACCTCTGTCTTGCCGACGCCCGGCTCCCCCTCTAAAAAGAGGGGTTTTTGGAGCCGGTGAGACAGAAAGAGGACAGTGGCCAGGGCACGGTCTGCGATATAGTGGCATCCGGACAGCTCAGCCATGACCTGGTTTATGGATTCGAAGTGCGGGGACAAGTCAAATTCCTTTCTTAATGGTCTGCAAAATGGGCAGAAAGGGACGCGGTGTGCCCGGGGGCCTGGGATCCTCACCCGCTCCCCACGCTTGCCTTGCGAAGATCTATACGGTATGATGCGACCCTCGTCAACACTTTGGAATTCATAAGCGCGTATGAAAAGGAAAAAGAAGCGGAAGGCTCCTTCCCCGGCGCTCCAAAAGCGTCTGGCCGAATTAGAGAACATGGCCGCGGCACAGGGGATCCAGATCCATTACGATGTACTTGAGGCCGCGGGTCTGAAGCTAAAGGGGGGCATGTGCACCATCAGGGGGGAATGTCACCTCTTTATCGATCGGAGAAAGCCGATGCCTGACATCATTGATTTTCTGAAGGACCAGCTCGCCCGAACCCTTCCCCGGGATCTGCCGGAAGTGGGCAAGGAGACGAAAAATAGGGCTTTTTATGAGCCGACCTGAGGTATGCGAGGGCAGGGTTCCAGGCGCAGGGGTTAAGTTCATTATGGCCGTGGCGCGATTTTTTGTTGACAAAGCATAACTGTGTTGTAAAATAAAACGCGTGCGGGAATAGCTCAGTTGGTAGAGCCTCACGTTGCCAACGTGATTGTCGCGGGTTCAAGTCCCGTTTCCCGCTCCATTGTCCATAATATTGGCGGCATAGCCAAGAGGCTAAGGCAGCGGTCTGCAAAACCGTTATTCACCGGTTCGAATCCGGTTGCCGCCTCCAAATAGCACTAAAAGCCTGTAAGTTATTTCAATAGGTTACAGGCTTTCTTTGTGCCTTCCTGTCAGCCATAAGATTTTCCAAAATTCGTCAGAAAATCACAAGCTGGAGCTCCTCAGCGGCTTAACTTTTCGATTTCAAATTATTTTCCAAACGACTCTTTGCCAGGAGGACCCCTATTTTCAGGAGTTGGTCCGGTATATTCACCTGAACCCGGTACGTGCGAAGCTGGTCAAGGGGATGGAAGCCCTTGATCAATACCCTTACTCCGGACACAGCGCGTTGATGGGAATGGTGAAGCACGAATGGCAGGACACAAAGTACGTGCTGCGATGGTTTGGGAAGGGCATCAAGCAGGCCCGATCCAGGTACCGTGATTTCATGAAACAAGGGGTCCAGATGGGAAAACGGCCCGAGCTCACGGGAGGGGGATTGGTTCCGAGCGTGGGTGGGTGGTTGAATCTTTCGGAGCTGCGAAAGGCCAATGTGCGTGTCAAAGGGGATGAGCGGATCCTGGGGGAAAGTGATTTTGTAGAGCGGATATTAAAGGAGGCGGGGGAGGCGTTTGAAAGGAAATCTTTCCTCAAGAGCCAGGGTTGGGATCTGGACAAACTGGCTGCCCATGTGGGCAAGTTGCTGGAGATGGATGTCTCGGTGGTCTGGTCTGCGGGTAAGTACCGGCCCATCGTCGAGGCGAGAAGCCTCCTTTGTTACTGGGCGGTTCGGGAACTGGGCGTAAGCATGACCTCCCTGGCGAGGAGGCTTAATTTGTCCGTTTCAGCGGTTTCCCAGTCCGTGGAGCGGTGGGCATGGATCGCGAAAGAGAAGCCCCATCGTTTCCCGCATGAAACTTGAAATGTGAACTCCCCTTGCCCCCGGGCAGAATCCCTGTCGTCTCTGAACCCGTGAACGCCTACCTGCTTCCCTAACGAATACTTTACATTATCCTAACAGAATGCTAACAATTCAATATTACTTTGAACTCATATGCGGCTTCGCATAAGAGAGAAATTATGCCTGAAGAACGTATCCTTGTTGTAGACGATGAAGAAGATATCCTGGAACTGGTGAGATTTAACCTCGCAAAAGAAGGTTATCAGGTTATTTGCGCCACGACCGGGGAGAAGGCCGTAGAAATTACTCGATCAGAACTCCCTGATCTTGTTGTGTTAGACTTGATGCTTCCCGGTATGGCTGGGCTTGAGGTGGCAAAATTTCTCAAGAATGACGCGGACACACAAAATATCCCGATTGTGATGTTGACAGCCAAAGGTGAAGAATCAGACATTGTGACAGGCCTGGAGTTAGGCGCGGATGACTATGTCACAAAACCGTTTAGCCCGAGGATCTTAGTGGCCAGGGTGAAAGCGGTGCTCCGAAGGCAGGTAGCAAAACCTCCGAACGGATCGGAAGTGGTAAAAATCCACAATCTGTTCATTCATCCGGGGCGCCGCGAGGTCCGGGTGGACAATAAGCCGGTAGATCTAACCTTTACGGAATTCGGCATCCTGAGTTACTTGGTGCGAAGGCCGGGATGGGTGTTCACCCGTTCCCAGATCGTCGATGCGGTTCGAGGGGCTGACTATTTCGTCACTGACCGTTCTGTGGATGTCCAGATCGTTGGTCTCAGAAAAAAGCTGGGGCCTGGCGGCAAGTTTATCGAAACCGTTCGAGGAGTCGGGTATCGATTCAAGGAGTACTAGTCCATGCCGCGGAAAAAGCGATTATTCTGGCAGCTCTATCCTTCCTATTTGCTGATAACCCTCATCTCTCTTGTGGCAGTAACGTGGTATGCCTCAAGCTCGATAAGGGATTTTTATATCGAGCACGCAACCTCCGATCTTGAGGCACGTGCCCTCCTTTTTGAACAGCAAATCTCAGAACATATTGATCCCCTAAATGCGAGAACCATAGATCGCCTCTCAAAGAGGGCAGGTAGGCATGCGTCGACCCGAATAACCGTCCTACTCCCCTCAGGCAAAGTAGTCGGTGATTCTGATGAAGATCCCGCAACAATGGATAATCACGCAGATCGTCCGGAGTTCATTGGGGCCATAAATGGAAACCGCGGCGTCTCCATAAGACATAGCATAACCCTTGATAAGGACCTGATGTACGTGGCACTTCCTCTCAAAAAAAGTTCTCATACCATTGCTGTCGTCAGGACTTCAATCCCCATAAGCTCCATTGACGATGCCCTCGGGGCCATCCAGGTCAAAGTTTTGTTAGGTGGCCTGGTTATGGCGCTGTTTGCCGCAATCCTCAGTTTTTTTGTATCACGCCGCATTACCCGTCCTATCGAACAGATCAGAACGTGGGCCGAATCGGTTGCCCGTGGTGACTTCTTGCTCAAACCGCCTGTCCGTTCATCCGAAGAGATTGAGGGCCTTTGCGAGTCACTGAGCCGGATGGCGGAAGATCTTCGCGAACGGATAGACCAGGTGATCCGCCAGCGAAACGAAATTGAAGCAATGTTTTTGAGCATGATCGAAGGGGTCATTGCCCTTGACATGGAAGAGCATGTTATCAGTCTGAATCAGGCCGCTGCAGAGATCTTGTGCTGCGACCTGTCCGAGACCCAGGGGAGAAGCATACAGGAAGTAGTCCGCAACACTGCTCTCCACGAATTCGTCAGGGAGACTATATTGGCCGACAAACCGGTAGAAAAGGATATCACTATTTCCTCCGATGGTGAGGGCCTCGTAAATGCCCGTGGCGCCATACTTCGTGACGCAGGAGGGAAGCAAATCGGGGCCCTCATCGTTTTGAACGATGTTACACGTCTCCGAAGGCTCGAAAACATTCGGCGTGATTTTGCCTCCAATGTCTCACATGAAATAAAAACCCCGATTACTGCCATCAAGGGCTTTGTTGAAACGCTCCGTGACGGCGCCATAAGAAACCCTGAAGATGCTGAGCGTTTTCTGGGAATTATTGAAAAGCATGTTGATCGCCTTGAAGCGATCATAGAGGATCTTCTCAAGCTGTCTAAGATCGAGCAGGAGGCGGAAAAAGAGGGGATTGCGCTTGTTAAAAGCCGGATTAGTGAAATCCTCCAAAATGCTGTACAGGTCTGTCATATGGGCGCTGCTGACAGGGAAATAAAGATCGACATCTCCTGTTCCGAGTCCATGGTTGCGGAAGTAGCCCCATCTTTAATTGAACAGGCTGTAGTGAACCTGCTCGACAACGCGATCAAGTACAGTGATAGTGGAGGGACAGTCAGGATAAAAGCGATTGAAAGGGAGGGGCAGATTATCATTGCCGTGCGTGATCAGGGCTGCGGCATTGAGAAAAAACACCTGCCCCGTCTTTTTGAGCGGTTCTATCGTGTGGACAAGGCGAGGAGCAGGCAATTAGGGGGAACAGGTCTTGGGTTAGCCATTGTCAAGCATATTGTGCAGGCCCATGGCGGTCGCCTGTCAGTTGAAAGCACCCCCGGGAAGGGCAGCATTTTTTCAATCCACCTGCCAAAGGCGTAAATGTCTTCTGAATCAGCCTTGCATGATTTTTCGGGATCACTTTGAATGTAACAGCTCAATAAATGGGGGCAGAAGGGTTTTTCTGACGCGATTGCCGGGAGGGCGCCGTCTCTTCTTCGCTCGCTTCGCTCGACTCAGACCCCACCCTTCGGGTGGGTCCCAGGTTTGTCCTCGCTTTGCTCGGACTCCCCATCCTTCGGA
>JAGHEC010000151.1 GCA_021159525.1 Deltaproteobacteria bacterium
CCGGGGACCCATCCGAAGGATGGGGAGTCCGAGCAAAGCGAGGACAAACCGGGGACCCATCCGAAGGATGGGGAGTCCGAGCAAAGCGAGGACAAACCGGGGACCCATCCGAAGGATGGGGAGTTCGAGCAAAGCGAGGACAAACCGGGGACCCATCCGAAGGATGGGGAGTCCGAGCAAAGCGAGCGAAGAAGAGACGGGGCCCTCCCGGCAGTCGCGTCAGAAAAACCCTCCTGCCCCGGGTTATTGAGCTGTTACCTGAGACGGACAATCCCAAATTTGACCAAAAATCAGCCGTGAACGGTTACTTTCATTGTTTGCCTGGGGCCCGGCCTTTCCCTTGGAGCTTCCGGAGCAGGATGCTGCGCACGGATTTCACTTCCCGGCACCCCAGGGCCCAGGCAGCGCCGAAATAGATCACTACGCCGATGACGACCAGGACAAGGAGCCGGACAGTCATAATAAAGACCCCTGTGTGCGGATCAGACACGGGCCATCGGGAGAGGCACGCATAGACGGCTATGCCCATAAGGGTCGCGGCAAGGCCTGATTTACCGCATGACATCATAAGTAGCCTTAAGTTTATTCCCAAACCTCTTCTTTTTAATAGAAAAAGTAAAAGTCCAATCTGGACAGTTGATGCAATTGAAAGGGCCAGGGCAAGGCCACCGTGCCGGAGAGGCCCCATGAGCAGCAGACTGGATCCCGCATTCACTATGAGGGCCACAACCGCCACTTTGACGGGCGTCTTTGTGTCCTGAAGGGCATAGAATGCGGAAACCAACACGCGGATGCCGGAAAAGGCCCAGAGCCCCAGGCTGTAGCAGAAAAGGGCCTGGCGGGTCATGACAGAGGCATAAAGATCAAACGCCCCTCTCTGAAACAGGATCTCAATAAGGGGCTTTCCCAGCGCCATGAGTCCGGCCATGGAGGGAAGCGTGATAAACAAGACGAGGCAAAGGGCATGGTTCAGGGTGTCTTGAAACCGAGAAAGATCTTTACTGGCCGCTTCCGAAGCAAGGGAGGGAAGTGCCGCGGTACTGATGGCAATAGCAAAGATCCCCAGGGGAAACTGAACCACGCGATCCGCATAATAAAGCCAGGAAACACTCCCTTCCGGCAGGAATGTGGCCAGGAGCGTCCCGATGAACTGGTTGACCTGGTAGACCGCAGAACCAAAGATTGCCGGAAGCATGAGCATGCCGATCCGTTTGAGGGCCGGATGGTTGGGATCCCACTTGGGGAGGAGGGTGAAGCCCTCCCTGACGGCCCAGGGGATCTGCAGTCCTACCTGCAAGACCCCTCCGATAAGAACCCCGATGGCTATTCCCACAATCGGGGCCTCGCAACGGGGGGAGATGAGAAAAGCGGCCCCGATGATCCCTGCATTCAGGAGAATGGGGGCCGCGGCCGGGGCTGCAAATCGCCTGAGAGAGTTAAGGACCCCCATGAAAAATGCCACAATGCTGATGAAAAAGATATAGGGGAACATGATCCGGGTGAGGAGGACGGTAAGGTCGTATTTCACACCCGAGCCCCCGAACCCAAACGCCTGGATGCGTACGATCCACGGAGAAAACAGTATGCCCAGGAGGGTCACCCCGGCAAGAAGGATCGACAGGATAGTCAGGACCACCCTGGCAAGCTCAAACGCATCCTTTTTGCTCTTGAGGGTCAGATATTCGGTAAAGACCGGGATAAAGGCAATGGTCAAGGAGCCCTCTGCAAAGAGACGCCTCAAGAGATTGGGGATCCGGAATGCTACGAAAAAAGCGTCTGCCGCCAGGCCTGAACCGAAAAGCCCGGCGATGACCATATCACGGACCAGGCCCAGGATGCGGCTCAGAAAGGTAAAAAAACCGACGATCCCTGCTGCATAGCCAAGTCTCCTGTTTTCAGAAGGGCCTGGATCCGGCGGTATGGAAAAACTTCTTGACATTAAAACGCGCTTTATCTAATTTATTTGATTTCGGTATCGCGCTCATTCAGGAGCGTAAATCCCTTACACAAGGAGACGACGATTTGGCAAACCATCCATCGGCCCTGAAAAGGGCGAGACAAAACGAGGTCAGAAGGGTTCGAAACAAGAGCTACAAAACAAGGGTCAAAAAGGCGGTCAAAGACGTCAGGGCCGCCATTGCGGCCAACGCTGTAGAAGAGGCCAGAGAAAACTTCAAAAAGGCAGTTTCCATTATCCAGAAGACCGCCTCCAAGGGGGTCATCCACAAGAACCAGGCTGCACGAAGGATCTCCCGCCTGGCCCGAGGGATCAATCGGCTTTCCGGATCGCAGGGGTGATGAGGCCTGCATCGCCCGGGCGTTCATCCTACTACAACGATAGAAGAAGGTGTTCGAGGATAAGACGCGGCTGCGCCCCTGTCTTCAGGTGTTTGTCGGCCCGGTATAAGAGGTGAAGGGCATGCTCCAGATCGGCGGTACGCCAGTTTTGGGCCTGCTTTATCAGCTTGTTGGCGAGAAAGGGCACGACCTGGAGCTTCTTGGACACATCAGCGGGCTTCACATTGTTTTCTGCCATGGATTTGGCCTGGATGATCAAGCGGATCTGACGATTCAGCATGCCTACGATCTTAAAGGGCGCATCCCGCCCCTCCTCCTCCAGGTAGCGGTTTAATATGGCAAGAGACTGTGCGTGCCGCCTGAGCGATATCTCATCCATTAACTCAAAGATCGTATAGATGCGGCTGGCCACAGCCAATTCCTTGACCTCTTCTTCCCCCACCTTTTGAGTCCCGTAACGGAGACGAAGTTTTTCCATCTCGCCGTACAGATCCCGCAGGTGGTTTCCCACAATGCCCTGCAGATAAACGCACCCCTTTTCCGTGATGTTAAGCCCCAGCTCGGTCGCAAAGCGTCTGAGCCAGGGTATCACCTGCCTGTCATAAAGAGGCTTGAAATGAACAGCGCCCCCTGCCTTCCGGATCCGGTTGTAGAACTTAAGCCTGAAATCCGCCTCAGCAGCGACAAAGATAAGCCAGGTGGACGGGAGGGGGTTCTCTATGTAGGGGATAAAGGTCTTCTCCAGGGCCGAGCCCGGGAACTTTTCTGTGCGACGAACAATCACGAGGCGGTGCGTGGACAAAAAAGGAAGCGAGCAGGCCGCGTCGGCAATATCGCCGAGGTTGGTCTCTGCTTCGCCGTAGAAGATCTGGATATTGAAGTCCCTGGCGGATTCAGGAATCAGGGTTTCGCGAATCTCGCTCAAAACCTTTTCCATCCGGAACTCGTCGGGCCCGTAAAATAGATAGACCCTGCCCGGTCGGCCCTGCTTCAAGGCGTCCAGGATCTGTTCAGGGGAGAGATCTGCCGACATCAGAAGCGTTCCATGGTCCGGAGATAGATCCTCTCCGCCAATAACTGGGCGATTCGTCTGGCGGCCTTCCTCTGGTTGTATCGCGTCCTGAGGGGATCGGAATCAACGGTAAAAGAGGCCTTTTCTTCCATAGCCTCATCATTCCACACGATCTCGCCGTCGGCCCTGTTCATCAACTTGACCGCAAGCGTGATCTTGAGCCATCGCGAGCTGGTCGCATTAAAGTTGTCATGACTCACCCTGTAGCTCAGGGGCTCGGTATCGATCCTCCTCACCTCCCCGAGAAGGATAAATGCGGCCTGGTTTCGGGAGGTCAGGGGTATCCGGGAATGGCTGATAAAAGCCTTGCGGATCATCATGGTGAAATCGGCCTCAAAGCCCAATGAAGACGAGGGACTCGGTATCATCGGAATGGCAAGACTCGGGATCTGGATCCCCTTGGGCGTGTTGGTGGCCTGGAGGTGATATCCGCAACCGAACAGCCCTATCAAGAATCCCAGAACAAGGAAAACCTCACATCTGAAACCAAAAAACCAGTCCTTTAACAATTTCCCAATTCCCCAATCCCTCGATCTCCATCTTAGGCCACAACATTCACCAGCTTCTTCTGGACCACTATCACCTTTTTGATAGGCTTTTCTCCCACGAATTGCCGCACCCTTTTGTCTGCGAGGGCCGCTTCCTCGATGGCCTTATCATCATAGGAGGCAGGCACCTCAATGCGGTTGCGCACCTTTCCGTTGACCTGGAGCACTACCTGGCGCGTTGCCGCCTGCAGGGCCGCCTCATCGTGATGGGGCCAGGGCATCTCGATCAAGGATTGGTCATGGCCCAGCATCTGCCACAGTTCCTCGGTCATGTGAGGCGCCACAGGCGAGAGAAGGACCACCGTGCTCTCTACCGCCTCTTTCACCACCGACCAGGCCGTATCGTCCTTGTCCGCCTCGCTGCTCAAAAACTGATTCACCTCATTGACCAGCTCCATGACAGCGGAAATAGCCGTATTGAAATGGAATCGGTTCTCGATGTCGGCCGTAACCCGCTTGATGGTCTCATGGGTCTTGCGATGCAGGGACCGGATCGGCCCTTCCGGCAGCTCATCTCCCCGAAAGGTCGGGGCGGCTGTGATCCTGTCCAGGTGAAGGGTCACCAGCCGCCAGACCCGGTTGAGGAATCGGAAAGAGCCCTCCACGCCCTGATCACTCCATTCCAGGTCCCTGTCCGGGGGCGAGGCAAAGAGGCAGAACATGCGGACCGTATCGGCCCCGTACCGGTCAATCAGATCCTGGGGGTCCACCACGTTTTTTTTGGACTTGGACATCTTCACAGTATTGCCGCGGATCACCTCGGCCTGACAGTAAACGCACTTTCCGTCCCTGACTTCTGTGGGATAGAGATATCCATGCTCGGGACATATTTCGGTTTCTTTACAGACCATCCCCTGGGTCAGCAGATTGGTGAAGGGCTCGCTCACTTTCAGATATCCCAGATCTCTCAAGACCCTGGTATAAAATCGGGAATAAAGAAGATGCAAAATGGCGTGCTCAATCCCGCCGATGTATTGGTCCACGGGCATCCAGTAATCTACTTTTTCCGGATCAAGGGGGCCCTTATCGTATGTCGGGCAGGCATACCGGTCAAAATACCAGGAAGACTCGACAAAGGTGTCCATGGTGTCTGTCTCGCGCCGGGCCTTTCCCTTGCATCTGGGACAGGTGGTCTCATAAAAAGAGGGTTCGAAGGGAAGCGGGGAGGCGCCGTTGGGCCTCATATCCAGGTCCAGGGGGAGCACCACCGGCAGGTCCTCTTCAGGAACCGGCACGGTTCCGCAC
>JAGHEC010000167.1 GCA_021159525.1 Deltaproteobacteria bacterium
CCCTTTGGCATTCTCGCATTCGTCGAGCTGCGGCTTCCCCCACTGATAAGTCACAAAGAGACGGCGCCCTCCCGGCAGTCGCGTCAGAAAAACCCTTCTGCCCCCATTTATTGAGCTGTTACGATTTTTGTTTATAGAGGCATAAAGGCGGGGATGATGCATGCTCGCGTGATCACGAAAACATCCTGTCCAAATCTTTTTCAACCTGTGACTCGCCGATATCCTTTGCAAGGGATATCTCTTTGATCAACAGGCTCCGAGCGGTTTCCAGCATCTTTCTTTCGCCAAAGGACAGATCCTTTTCCGCCCGCAACATCAACAAGTCGCGATATACCTCGGCCACCTCGAAAACAGAGCCGGTCTTGATCTTATCCATGTACTCCCGATAACGCCGGTTCCAGGTTTGATTGTCAAGAGCGACATCTCTTTTCTCAAGAATGGAGTAGAGCCGGGGAAGTTCTGCCTTGTCGATAATCTCCCTTAACCCCACATTGTTCACGTTATTGGTCGGTATCATGATAATCATGTTGTTGTCCAGGATGCGCATGACGTAGAAATCCTGTTCAGAACCCGAGATTTCCTGATTTTCAATTCGTTCGATGACGCCGACGCCATGCGCAGGATATACGGCCAAATCACCTACACTGAACATTGACTCCTCCTTCTTATGCTGAAATCCTGAGGGGCCGAAAAATATATAAAAGACACGCTCCTCAGTTTTTCACCACAGCCGCCCAAGCAACGGGCTTTAATCCCTGACTCCCCAGACGCACAATCAGATCTGACAGCCCACACGCCCATGGCAAAAGGGCTTGCCCTTTGCCATGGACTGTGCAGGCCGCCACAATTGACTACGCACTACGTTCTGCCAAAAGCAGACTATCTTAGAAAAAGCCCGACAACCGGCAGAATGGGCGCGAGGACCAGGGCCACCACGGACATCAGCTTGATCAGGATGTTCATGGCAGGACCGGAGGTGTCTTTGAACGGATCGCCTACGGTGTCGCCTACCACGGCCGCCTTATGATTGTTGGAACCTTTTCCGCCCAAGTTCCCGGCCTCGATCCATTTCTTGGCATTATCCCAGGCGCCGCCGGCGTTCGCCATGTACAGGGCCAGGAATGCCCCCATGACCGTGGCGCCCAGAAGCATCCCGCCCAGTGTCTTGGTCCCCAGCAAAAAACCCACGGCCACAGGTGCGAGTACAGCGATAAGGCCCGGGGCCACCATCTCTTTCAGGGAAGAAGTGGTCGCAATGGAAACACACCTGGCCGGGTCAGGCTTGGCTCCTTCTTTGCCTTCCAGGAGACCGGGAATCTCCCTAAACTGCCGGCGGATTTCCTCCACAATGGAAAAAGCGGCCTTGCCCACCGACGTCATGGTGAGGGCAGCACAGGTCATGGGGATCATGGCGCCAAGGAAAACGCCGATGACCACCATGGGGTCATCGAGGCGGATCGTGTCAAGGCCTGCCGCCTGAATATAGGCCACAAACAGGGCCAGAGCCGTAAGCGCCGCAGAACCGATGGCAAACCCCTTTCCGATGGCTGCGGTGGTGTTGCCGAGGGCATCGAGGCTGTCAGTAATTTTTCGAGTCTCCGGACCCAAACCGGCCATCTCGGAAATCCCGCCGGCATTGTCTGCAATGGGCCCATACGCATCCACCGTCATGGTCGCCCCCACTGTGGCCAACATGCCCACGGCCGAAAGGCCAATCCCGTAGATCCCGGCTGTGTTATAGCCGATAAACGTGGCGACACAGATGCCCATGATTGGAAGCCATGTGGACTGCATACCCACGGCCAGTCCTGCAATGATAAGGGTGGCTGCGCCTGTCTCTGATTGTTTGGCAATATACCTGACGGGCGGGCCGGATGTGTAATATTCGGCCAGCAGACCGATGGCGATGCCGCACAGGAGCCCTGAAAAAACAGCCCAGAATGCCCCGATCGGCATCCCGAGAGACTTGGTGATGATATATGTAAGAATGATGAAAATAACAGCCGCTACAAAAGTGGTATATCGGAGTGCGCCCGCGGGGTTTCCTCTCTGGAAAATTTTGATGGAGAATACGCCGAAAAAGGCACTGACCAGGCCTCCCATGATTACCAGGATCGGCATGGACATGTATTTCAGTTTAATAGCAACGGGATCAAGCCCCTTGAGAATCGGAAACTGGTTTAAAAATTCCGGGGTAATGGCCATGGTAGCGCCGATGGCGATTGTGGCAACGACGGAACCGACAAACGACTCGAAGATATCCGCGCCCATACCCGCGATATCTCCCACGTTGTCTCCCACGTTGTCGGCGATAACGCCCGGGTTCCTGGGGTCATCCTCGGGGATGCCGGCCTCCACCTTGCCCACCAGGTCGGCCCCCACGTCAGCGGCCTTGGTGTAAATCCCGCCGCCCACACGGGCGAACAGGGCAATGGAACTCGCGCCCATCGCGAAGCCGTTGATATACTGGGCCGTGTCCGGAGAACCGCCATAAACCCAAAACCAGAATCCCAGGCCCAGCATTCCAAGGCCTGCCACGGCCAGACCCATGACGGACCCGGAGAAATACGACACATTCAGGGCCTTGGCCTGGCCATACTTATTGGCGGCCTCGGCGGTCCTGGCATTGCCCCTTGTCGCCGCCGTCATCCCGGAATAGCCGGCAGCAATAGAGCATGCGGTGCCGGTCACGAAGGCGATGGCGGTTTTCCATGAAATCCCCCAGCCCAGCAGGACAAAAACAACGGCGATAAAGACCAGGAGCACTGAATACTCTTTCTTTAAAAAGGCCATTGCCCCCGTATGGATAGCCGCCTCGAGTTCCTGCATCAACGGAGAGCCGTTCGGCTGTTTCTTCACGTAATTATAGATCAGCCAGGCGATAATCAGACTCAAGATCCCCAAAAAGGGTGCATAAACAGTTAGTCCCTGCATCAGTTTCTTTCCTCCTTGTTTACAAAATTCTGACGATTGATATGGTTCATCGCCGATTCAACCCCTTCTAAAACAAACCGTTCACACGCGTTCACAGCCAGCCGGATCACTTTTTGGGCCAGCTGTCTTTCATCGGCATAAAAAGGAGACAGGACAAAATCCCCCACAGACTCACCATACCGTGGACGACCGATGCCTACCTTAACCCGGCAAAATGCGACGCTCCCCACATGCCGTATGATGGATGATACGCCCTTGTGCCCTCCGGCCCCGCCGTCCCTCACGACCTTTACCCTTCCCAAGGGGAGGTCCAGATCGTCGTGCACGACCAAAATCCTGCTGGTTTTCAGGCCATAATAGCTGGCACAGGCCCTGACCGATTGACCGCTCTCGTTCATAAAGGTCAGGGGGCAAAGGAGTAGGATACGAACCCCTTGCAAATCGGCCCGGAGGCTTTTTGCATGGAAAAGGCGGCTGCTGAGGCGCAGCCCGAGGTCCTTGCGCCACAAATCGATAACCTGAAATCCTACGTTGTGGCGCGTGGCCTCATATTCCGGCCCGGGATTGCCGAGGCCCACAATCAAGTACAAATCGTCTGCTACCGGTCACCCCCTTTCTCATTTTGCTGTGCTTCTTCAGCAGTTTCCTCTCCGGATGCTGCCGTTTCTTCCTCTATCTCCTCTCCCGAAACCGCTTCCATCTGTCCGGTGGGTGGGGAGACAACAGCTACGGTCAAATCACCGTCTTCCACGCAGGCAATCCCTTCAGGGAGAGCAATGTCCCTAATGTGGATTGCATCCCCTATGGCAAGGCCGGATACATCGATTTCCAGGGAATCGATCAACTTGCCAGGCAGGCACGAGACGCTCAGTTCTCTCCTCACCACCTGGAGAAGCCCACCGTCTGTCACGCCGAGCGGCGTGTTGACAAGGTGGATGGGGATATCCACGGTAATCGCATGATCCATGGAGATCTCATAAAAGTCTGCATGCAGACAGACGTCCTTGACCGGATCCCACATGAGATCCTTGACCATCGCCTTCCTGTTCTCTTCTCCATGGTTTGAAGCAATATGAAGATTCAAAATGGTATTCTCGTAACCAGGCATTCTTGTGATGCGCTCAAATTCAGGGTAATCAATAGCCAACATGATCGGCTCGGTCCTCGGACCATAAAAAATAGCCGGCAACTTATTCATTTTTCGTAATTTTCTAGCCGCACCCTTTCCCTTAATTTCTCTTTCGTGGGCGGCAACTGTCAACTGATGCATGGGATCCTCCCGGATTAATAAAATTTTTCACAAGCGAAAAAACGCCCGGTTTTTTTCGGGCGTTTTTGATGGCTTAGACAAATAATGTGCTGACAGAGTGGGAATTATGACATCTCTTGATTGTTTCTCCTAACAATTCTGCAATGGACAGTACGATGATCTTATGGCATTTTTTGGCCCTCTCCGTCAGCGGGATGGTATTCGCAACCACCAGTGTATCGATGGGCGAGGCCTCTATTCGCTCAATGCACGGGCCAGAAAGGACCGGATGGGTACAGCACGCATGGACGCTGCCTGCGCCACGGTCTTTAAGTGCGACCGCGGCCTGCGTGAGGGTCCCTGCAGTATCGACCATGTCGTCGAGGATAATGGCAGTCTTTCCTTTCACTTCGCCGATGATATTCATGGCCCGGGATACATTCGGGGCCTCCCGCCGCTTGTCGATGATGGCAAGAGACGCGTCCAGGCGTTTGGCAAAAGCCCGGGCACGCTCCACGCCCCCGGCATCGGGAGAAATAATGACCAGGTGGTCTTGCAGGTTGTTTTGGATGTATTTCAGAAGAATGGGAGCGGCAAAGATGTTGTCGACGGGAATGTTGAAATAGCCCTGGATTTGGCCGGCATGCAGATCCATTGATACCACACGGTGGGCCCCCGCGGTGGTAATGAGATCTGCCACCAGTTTTGCGCTGATGGGAACCCTTGGCTTAACTTTCCTGTCCTGCCGACTGTATCCATAATAGGGAATCACCGCCGTAATCCGCTCGGCCGAGGCCCGGCGCATGGCATCCATGATGATCAGAAGCTGCATCAGGTTGTCGTTAACCGGGGTGCAGGTCGATTGAATCACAAAAACATCCCTTCCCCGAATATTCTCCCCGATCTCGACCTGGATCTCCCCATCGCTAAAAGTCTTGGCAAGGATCTTTCCAGGCTGAACGCCCAAATACTGACAAACCTCAACGGTCAGACCGGGGTTTGATGTGCCGCCAAACAGTTTTATCTCCTGGTCCACATCCAGACCTCTCCATATTCATTTTTGGCTGGGGTGGGAGGATTCGAACCTCCGAATGCGGGCTCCAAAGGCCCGTGTCTTACCGCTTGACGACACCCCACCAGAACGCCCGGCCACCCATCACCGGATATCAGCCGAGGCCTTGCGCCAAGAAGATGTCTCCGGGATCGCTGGCGGCAAGGATTTTTTTTGCCCAAAGGCCTGACTCTTTCGATCGGAAAATACCAAAAACACTCGGCCCGCTCCCCGACATGAGGGCCCCCTCGGCCCCGGCCTCTCCCAGCCCTTTCTTGATATGTTCGATCTCAGGAAACCGTTTGGCCGTAATCTGCTCC
Source organism: Deltaproteobacteria bacterium (assembly GCA_021159525.1). Lineage (GTDB taxonomy): Bacteria > Desulfobacterota > DSM-4660 > Desulfatiglandales > Desulfatiglandaceae > AUK324. The sequence goes on from JAGHEC010000167.1 coordinate 5,555, forward strand.
AAATCGTTTTCCATCAGGGGGCCAATAGCGAACGGCATCCTCTTTAAATGTGTGATTGTAATCTGATACGCCTCATTTGTCAACTCTAATTCACCGGACCATGCAGATGCCTTGAGCCTCCCGTAGACCCATGCCGTAGACACAGAAATAGACGGCGTTATAATCAGATACCAGAGGCTGGGCCAGTTCTCAATAGGTTCCAGAACCTCCCCGATCCCCCTGGCAATACAAGGTCTTTCCGCCAAAAAGAAAGGGACGTCTGCACCCAGACCAAGGGCCAACTCCGCAAGTTGTATCTCAGTAAGGGGAAACCCGTAGGTGCGATTCAAGGCCTTGAGCACACAGGCCGCATCGCTGCTGCCGCCGCCCAGGCCGGCCGCCACCGGGATATTCTTGATGAGCTGTATGGAAACCCCCCGGTCAATACCTGTTCTGGCAAAAAAGGCTTTTGCGGCCCGGCAGGCAATATTAGTTTCGTCGGAGGGCGCCCTGAATCCCCGGCACGATATGGCGATGTTCCTGCCGGACGTGGTCTGAAATTCGAGCCGATCATAAAGCCCCACCGGCGCCATAACCGAGACCAGTTCATGGTATCCATCAGACCGACGACCGATTACCTTCAATCGAATATTTACCTTGGCAGGGGCAAAATAGATGAAAGAGGCACTGTTCGATGACAATGTTCTGGATGGAAATCCTGGTCTCATATTGCATCACAAGGTAAACAAATCCCTTCTTGCCCTCCCCCCCGAAGAAAATCCCTCTTTTAGCGGTTACCGTTCCTTCACCTTCAAGGTTACATACAGGGTAGAATCTCCCCGCTTTATCAAAAAGAGAATGGTGTCCCCTTCCTTGTACCGATTGAGCTTCTTGAGGAAATCCGAGGCATTTTTCACAGAATGCTGATCCAGTTCCAGAATGATGTCTCCCGGACGAAGACCCGCTTCGGCCGCAGAAGACCCGCCATCCACATAAACAATCACCACGCCCCTGGTTTCAGACAGGCCCATTTCCCGGGCCAACTGCGGCGTCAGATCCTGAATTTTCATGCCTAACCGTCTTTCAGGCCTCGCCTCGGCCTCTTCCTCCGAACCGGGCCTTTCCTCTTTCAGCTCCCCGATCTTGACTTGGAGCGTCTTTTCCCGGCCCTTTCGAATCACCTTAACGGGCACAACCCTGCCGATGGGCGTAGAAGCAACCAGATAGGGAAGTTCATTCATTTCGTCAATCTCCTTCCCGTCAAAGGAAACAATTACATCCCCGCGCTGAATTCCCGCCTTTTCTGCAGGGCCCCCGGATGATACGTCCGCCACCAGTGCCCCGTTTTCATCCGGCAGACCAAGTTTCTCTTTCAATTCAGGCGTGATTTTCTGGATCATTACGCCCAGCCATCCCCTGACAACCTTCCCTTTCTTGAGCTGATCCAGGATCTCTCTCGCCATATTAATGGGAATGGCAAATCCAATACCGATGCTCCCTCCCGTCTGCGAAAAAATGGCCGTGTTGATCCCGATGACCTCGCCCTTGGTGTTGAGGAGGGGCCCCCCGCTGTTGCCTGGATTGATGGACGCATCGGTTTGAATGAAATTCTCGTAAGGTCCTGCCCCGATATGCCGGTATTTGGCGCTGACGATTCCGGCGGTGACCGTGTTGTCGAGGCCGAACGGATTGCCCATGGCGACCACCCAGTCTCCCACCTCGAGACGGTCTGAATCGCCCATGGGAAGCGGTTTCAATTCCTGGTCGCTCTTGATCCGGATAAGGGCCAGATCGGTCTTTGGGTCGCGGCCCACGATCTTTGCCTGAAAGGTCTTGCCGTCCGCCAGCTTGACGGTGATCTCGTCAGCCTTTTCCACCACATGGTTGTTGGTCAGGATATGTCCTTCTTTGTCAATGATAAACCCTGATCCCAGATTTTTCTGTTTGAATTCCTTAGGGAACTGATCGCCAAAAAACCGCTCGAAAAAATCCCTGAAAGGATCCTCAGGCCCGGATGGCCCGCCAAAAGAAAAAGGATGGCCAAATCCTCTATCAATAGTCTTCACCGTACTGATGTTGACCACAGAGCCCTCAGCCTTCTTAACAAGACCGGCAAAAGACCCCGGGGCCCCGGGCAGAGCTCTGGCAGCCTGGTGGGCCTTTGACTGGACCGGAAACACTAAAAAAAGACCGGCGGAAAACCCGATCATGGTCCACAAAACTATCCGCCGCATCCACCAAAACCTAAGACGATCACAGAACGCCGTCGAAACATTCATGAAATCCGTCATACCTTTCATTGATGCTTTATATCCAATCTAAGATTGGTCTCCGCCAAACAGCCCCTGGCCGATTACCGCTGCCGGGCTTGGGGCCGTCTCACCATCTTACCCCTCTTTGTTCTTCACATACCGCAGCCTCAGGTCTGTCAGGATATTGGCAATAAGCTGTTTTTCTTCAGCGTTTAAATTCCCCTCGGTCTTTTCCTTGAGCATCCCGATGGTGTCGATGACATGCTTGGCCAGGAGCATGTCCTTTTTCCTTTGGCCTGTAGCAGGATCAGGGATTTCTCCGAGATGGAGAAAGGCCGTTGAACTCAGGCTCAGGATAAGGGAGGAGAAGTTGACCTCGGGCAGGGGAGGCCGCTGAGATTCCTTCTCCGGGGCCTTCTTTTCAGGCGCGTTTTCAGGCTGCTCCTTACCTTCCTCTTCTTGTTTACGTTCCCCTCGTTCATCGAACGAGCGTCTGTCTTTTATGACAAAGCCCTTTTCTCCTTCTTCTGACATAATCTCACTCCTGAATCAATGAGGTGACAACGGATTCGGGATCAAGGAATCCAGCAGCTCGGGCATCGGGGCGCTGCTTTTGCCCTCAATTCCGCGATCCTTATCGTTGGGTTCTACATTACAATTCGATTCGCTGCGCTGAAAAGACATGTTCCAGCAAACGGATCTCTTCCAGGATATCGTCGTTGACGCTCGTCCCCGTGGTGATGAGGATCACATTCTGCTTCTTCTCCTTCTCTTCCCCCACCTGCATGCGGCTGATATTGATCTGATGCCTGGCCAGGGCTGACGTGATCTGACCGATAACGCCAGGCGTGTTTTCATTGCGGATGAGCAGAATGTGGCCTTCAGGGATCGCCTCGAGATAAAAATTGTTGATTCGGAGGATCCTGGGCAGATCCCTGCCAAAAATGGTGCCGGAGATGATATTCTCCCCTTCCAGAGTCTTGGCGGTCACCTTGACAAGACTGGCAAAATCATCAGAGCGGGTGCTCTTGGATTCCACTACCTCTATCCCCCTTTCCCCGGCGATATAAGGGGCATTCACAAAATTGATATCGTGTTTGAGGATGGGGGTCAACATCCCCTTGAGAAGGGCTGTGGTGAGGGGGGTGACATCGTACTCGGTGACAACCCCCCTGTAATGGACCTGTACCTCCACCAATGCACTTTCCGACAACTGGGCCTGGAAAGACCCGATCCTTTCGAGGAGGGTGACAAAGGGCCTTAAAACCGTCATGAGCTCTTCGCTGATGCTGGGCACATTGACGGCATTTTTCACCGTTCCGTGGAGGAGATACGCGATGATCTGTTCGGCCACGTCTTTGGCCACGTTGTCCTGGGCCTCTTTGGTGGATGCCCCGAGATGGGGGGTGCAGATAAAATTGGGAAGCTCCATCAGCCTTGTCCTACCGGGCGGTTCGGTCTCAAACACGTCAAAGGCTGCCCCTCCCAGATGACCGGACGCCAAGGCCTCATATGCATCCGCTTCATTCACGATCCCTCCCCTGGCGCAGTTGATGATCATGGCCCCCTTTTTCATCTTCGAGATCACTTCCCGGTTGATCATGTTCTTGGTCTCTTCTGTCTTCGGGGTATGGACGGTGATGTAGTCCGCCCGGGACAACAGGCCATCGAGGGATACCGGCTCAAGGTCGAGCATCTCAATCCGGTCCGGTTTGATATAGGGATCATACACAATCACTTTCATCTTCATTCCCTTGGCCCTATCTGCCACAATCCGGCCGATATGGCCCAGACCGATCAGTCCCAGGGTCTTGTTGAACAGCTCCCGGCCCTTGAATTTCTTTTTTTCCCACTTTCCTTGCTTGAGCGAGGCCGTTGCCTGGGGGATATTCCGTGAAAGGGCCATCATCATGGCCATGGTATGCTCGGCAGTGGTAATCGTGTTTCCTTCGGGCGTGTTCATAACCACAATTCCCCTCTGGCTCGCAGCGGGGATGTCCACGTTGTCAAGCCCTATGCCGGCGCGGCCAATGACCTTCAAACAATGTGCCGCCTCGATGATATCCGCGGTCACCCGGGTTGCACTTCGTATCACGAGGCCGTCATAGCCTCCGATAATCCCCTTCAGCTCTTCCGGCGCAAGGCCGGTGGTTACATCCACATCGATTCCCGGGGTTTCCTGAAAAATCTGGATACCCACCTCGGACAAAGGATCGCTCACAAGCACTCTCATGCCACATCTCCTGATAAAAGCGTTGGGTGAATCGTTGCGCGGCCCTGACTCAAGACACGCTCCGGAACAAGCCGGCCAGGGAATCGGATCTCTGGACTTGGATGAATCGGCCTTCTCCCAATGGGACTAAAATGTTTGTTTATCAGCAAAAGGATCGAATTGTCAAGATCCAGTTTGATTCCCGCAATTTTTCCGATACCTGTTCCTGGCAGCCAAGGAAACTTCTGCTTAGAAGAGGGAAAAAATCAAACTTACTTGAAATAATTTTTTGGAATATTACAATATCAGCTACGCTCAACCGGTAATGGCTCAATAAATAGGGGCAGGAAGGTTTTTCTGACGCGACTGCCGGGAGGGTGCCGTCTCTTTGTGACTTATCAGC
>JAGHEC010000299.1 GCA_021159525.1 Deltaproteobacteria bacterium
AGCGCGTGAAACCGGGGGCAAACTGTATCACCTCAATAATCAGGGGGATAACTGCGAACCTAGTGCCGGGGCAGAAGAATTTTTCTTGTGCTCCGGGCCTCCGGGCTGGTCTCTTGAGTGACTTATCCGCGGGGGACACCCGCCTGCCAAGGCCAATTGAGCGTTCTTGCCAAGACTTTCGTCCCGTGGATCTGCGATGGCAGAAGAAAGTAATATGGGTAACAAGGCAATGGCGGGCAGGCTTGCCCCTTTGGCATTCTCGCATTCGTCGAGCTGCGGCTTCCCCCACTGATAAGTCAGAAAGAGACGGCGCCCTCCCGGCAGTCGTGTCAGAAAAACCCTTCTGCCCCCATTTATTGAGCTGTTACGGCAAACTTTGATCAAGGAGCGGAAATCATGAAAGAGATCAGTGAACTGAACCTGCCGGAGGATGTCCGGTATGCCGAAGACCATGAGTGGGCCAGGATGCATGGCGACATCGTCCGCGTGGGCCTGGACGATTATGCCCAAGACCAGTTGGGCGACATCGTCTTTGTGGAGCTGCCCCGGGTGGGGGCCAGATTTCAAAAAGGGGATGAATTTGCCACTGTGGAATCGGTCAAGGCCGTGGTGGAGTGCTATCTCCCGGTTTCGGGAGAGATCATTGCGATCAACCAGGCCTTGGAGGACGCCCCGGAGTTGGTGAACCAGAGTCCTTACGGTGACGGCTGGTTTGTAGAGGTGAGGCCCGACGACCTTTCGGAATATGAAGCCCTTATGACGGCCGGTCAATGCCTTGAGAAGCTGAAAGGAGGCGTCTGAATGCGCTATCTGCCCCATACCGACGAGGATATCGAGTCCATGCTGCAGGCCGTGGGGGTGCATCATCCGGATGATCTTTTTTCCAGCATTCCCCGGGATTGCCGATTGAAAGAGGGCCTGAATCTGCCGGAGCCCATGACCGAGTGGGAATTGAACGACCATATGGACGCCCTTGCCGGGCGGATGCCGGGCCCGGGGCATCGGGCATTTGTGGGTGCAGGCAGGTATGAACATTTCATCCCGGCATCGGTGTCCTATCTTCTGAGCCGGTCCGAATTTGTCACATCTTATACCCCCTATCAGCCCGAGATGAGCCAGGGGACTTTGCAGGCCATCTATGAATATCAGACCCTGGCGGCCCGGCTCCTGGGCATGGAGGTGGCCACCGCATCCCACTATGACGGGGCCACGGCCCTGGCCGAGTCGCTCCTTATGGCCGTTCGGATCACGGGCCGTAAAAGGGTGGCTCTATCCAGCCTGATTCATCCCCTGTACCGGCAGACCGTTCAAACCTATTTTGCGCCTACCGGATACGAGGTGGTGGAACTCCCTTATCTCCCGAACGGGACTCACGATCTATCGAGCTTGTCTCGGTTGGACGATCTGGCCGGGGCGGCGGTCCAGTCGCCCAATTTTTTCGGCGTGATTGAAGATCTTCAAAAGGCGGGTGAGGAGATCCACAAGACCGGGGCACTCTTTATCTCCTGCTTCACTGAAGCCTTGGCCTATGGCCTTTTGAAAAGCCCCGGGACCCTGGGGGCGGACATTGTCTGCGGGGAAGGGCAGAGCCTGGGCATCCCTCTTTCCTATGGGGGGCCGGGCCTGGGAATTATCGCTACAGGCAGGGCCCATATGCGCAAGCTCCCCGGCAGGTTGGTGGGCAAGACCACGGACCTGGAGGGGAGACTGGGCTTTGTTCTGACCCTGGCCACCCGCGAGCAGCACATCCGCCGGGAAAAGGCAACTTCCAATATCTGCACCAACAACAGCCTGTGCGCCCTGGCCGCGGTCATGTACATGGCTTCCCTTGGCAAGACCGGGATGCGGGAGCTGGCCCTGCTCAATCACGACAAGGCGGAATATCTGAAAATGCGCCTGCGGGAAGCGGGCTTTGACATCCCTTTTGAGCGGCCCACATTCAATGAATTTGTCGTGCGCTTTGCCAAAGGGTTTGAAAAGACTCGAAAACGGCTCCTGGACAGAAGGATCGTGCCCGGCCTTGCGATCGGGCATTTTTATCCGGAACTGTCTGATCATTATCTCTTGTGCGTTACGGAAACCAAATCCAGAGAGGCCATGGATGCCTTTGTCAGGGAGGTTGCAGCATGAACGATTCCTTGGGAACCACAGGCCTGATACTGAATGAACCGCTCCTGTGGGAAAAGGGAAAAGCGGGACGGTGCGGATTTTCGCTCCCCAAGCGGGACGTGGACCCTTGTCCCCTTGAACCGGAGCTTGTGGGCCACGGCCCTGATTTCCCGGACCTGAGCGAGGTGGACGTGGTGCGCCACTATACGCGCCTGTCCCAGTGGAACTTCGGGGTGGATACGGGGATGTACCCCTTGGGGTCATGCACCATGAAATACAACCCCAAGACCAACGAACGCCAGGCCTCGCTTCCGGGCTTTTCAGGCGCCCATCCCCTGATTCCGGAGAGCCTCTGCCAGGGGATCCTTCAGATGATGGCCGAGCTCGAGGCCTATCTCGCGGAGATCACCGGGATGGACGCCGCCACGCTCCAGCCGGCCGCGGGTGCCCATGGAGAGCTGACCGGCATGCTCCTGATCCACGCCTGGCACCGGAAGAGAGGGGGGCAGCGCACCCGGATCATTGTCCCGGACACGGCACACGGAACCAACCCGGCCAGTGTCACCCTGTGCGGCTACCGTCCCGTGCCCGTCGTCTCCAATGACCGGGGGATTCTCTCCGCGGAGGCCGTGGCAGCGGTCATGGACGAGGATACAGCCGGCATTATGATCACCAACCCCAACACTTTGGGTCTTTTTGAGGAGGGCATCCTCGAGATCGCCCGGATCGTGCACGCCAAAGGGGGACTGGTCTATTGCGACGGGGCCAACATGAATGCGGTCATGGGGGTGGTGAAGATGGGAAAGATCGGGGTGGACGTGATGCACCTGAACCTTCACAAGACATTTTCCACGCCGCACGGCGGCGGGGGCCCGGGTTCAGGGCCGGTGTGCGTCAAAAAGGATCTGGAACCCTTTCTCCCGGTCCCCAGGATCGTGAAGCGGGAGGGGAGATTTGCACTGGATCATGACCGGCCAGATTCTATCGGCAGGCTCCAGGCCTTTTACGGCAATGTGGGGGTCATGCTCAAGGCCTACAGCTACATACGTGCCATGGGACCCGAAGGCCTCAAGAAGGCCAGCCAGATGGCCGTGCTCAATGCCAACTATCTCAAGGAAATGCTCAAAACCACCCTCCATCTCCCCTATGACCGGCCCTGCATGCACGAGTGCGTATTTACGGACAAATTTCAGGCCCCGCACCATGTGACCACGCTGGATATGGCCAAGCGGCTCATGGACTACGGGTTTCACCCGCCCACGGTCTATTTTCCCCTGGTGGTGGCTGGGGCTATTATGATGGAGCCTACCGAGACCGAATCAAAAGAGGATCTGGACAACTACATTGCGGCCTTTGAGGCCATTGCGGAAGAGGCCAAAACAGAGCCGGGCCTGCTCCGCCATGCCCCCCGCAAGTGCAAGGTCCGCCGTCTCGACGAGACTGCCGCGGCCCGCAAACCATGCCTGGCAGGATAGCAGACCCCTTGCAGGCCTTCACGGATTCCGGGCGCCGTTTCCTTTAGGACGATAAAATTAACCCTTTCCTAAACGTGGTCTGGAGGATTCACTGATGCTTTTGAAACCCACCTATGAGGAGTTGGAAAACCGGCTCAAGGAGTTGGAAAAGGAAGTCGTTGCCCGCAAAAGGGCCGAAGAGGCACGCAGAGAGGCGGAGGAAAAGCTCCAGGCAAGTGAACGATTTCTCCAGAGCATATTCGACGGGATTCGGGACGGAATCAGTGTATTAGATCGGGATCTGACGATTATTGCCTGTAACTTCCAGATGGAGGAGTGGTACGCTGAACAGATGCCGCTCATCGGGAAAAAATGCTACAGGGTTTATCAGGGATTAGCTTCCCCTTGTCCATGGTGTCCATCCCTTCGAGTTGTCAAGACAGGTGAAGCGCATTCTGAGATCGTTCCCTATCCCTCTGCCGAGAAGCCAGGTGGATGGATCGAGCTTTCTTCTTTTCCTCTTAAAAATGAAAATGGCGAGGTGGTTAACGTAATTGAACACGTAAAGGATGTAACGGCAAAAAAGCAGACCGAGGAGGAGCTGCGGGCCGAGAGGGAGAAGTTCCGGGTTTTGGCGAAAAACGCTCCTTTTGGCATGGCACTGATCGACAGAGACGGAATGTTTAAATATATAAACCCGAAATTTAAAGAGATTTTTGGATACGGGTTGAGCGAAATCCCCAGTGGAAGGATCTGGTTAGACAAGGCATATCCTGATCCGGATTATAGACGCAAGGTCATTGCTGCCTGGCTGGAGGATTTATCCTGTTTCCAGGTTGGACAGAAGCGGCCAAGGGTGTTCGAGGTTGTATGCAGGGATGGCTCTAAAAAGATCATCAACTTCATAGCGGTCCAACTGGAGACAGGTGATAACCTGATGACCTGCGAGGACATAACCTACCGCAAGCAGGCGGAGACCGCCCTGAAACACAGTGAAGCCAAGTACCGCAGCATTCTCGAAAACATGGAAGAAGGGTATTATGAAGTTGACATCGCAGGAAATTTTACATTCTTCAATGATTCATTGTGCAACATGCTTGGATATGCAGAAGATGAATTGATGGGTATGAATTACCGCAAATACACGGCCGCGGAGAATGTAGAAAGCGTGTACAAGACGTTCAACCGGGTCTTTATGACAGGCGTCCCGTGCAGGGGATTTGACTGGGAAGTCATAAAAAAAGATGGAAAAAGGCGCTCTATCGAGGGCTCTGTATTACCGATAAGGAATGCACAAGGAGCCGTAGCGGGCTTCAGCGGGGTTGTTCGGGATATCACCGAGAAACGGATGGTTGAATTTCAGCTCCAGCGCGCTCAGAAGATGGAGGCCCTGGGCGTGTTGGCCGGCGGCGTTGCGCATGATTTAAACAATATCCTCTCAGGGATTGTCAGCTACCCGGAATTGATCCTTATGGACCTGCCTGAAAACAGCCCCCTCAGAAAACCCATGGAGACTATTCGTGCCTCCGGGATGCGCGCCGCTGATGTGGTCGCCGACCTCCTGACTATTGCCCGGGGGGTTGCAACACGAAGACAAACTTTCAATCTCAACACAATCATAAATGAATATGCGAATTCTCCTGAATACCAAAAGCTCAAGAGTTTGAAACCGGCTATTTATTTCGGGACTGAATTGGATCCTGATCTTTTGAACATGAGGGGTTCCGCGATTCACATAAAAAAGTGCCTCATGAATCTGGTTGTCAACGCCTCGGAGGCCATTGAGGGCGAGGGAAGGGTAACCATTTTGACGTTTAACCGGTATGTGGATGAACCGCTCAGGGGATATGATGATGTGAGGGCGGGTGAATATGTGGTCCTTTCTGTTTCAGACAACGGCCCCGGCATATCCAGCAGGCACATGAAGCGGATTTTTGAGCCATTCTATACCAGGAAGGTCATGGGCCGTAGCGGTACAGGTCTGGGTTTGACGGTCGTGTGGAATGCGGTGCAGGACCACAACGGATACATCAATGTGAGAAGCAGTGAGAAGGGGACGGTCTTTGAACTCTATTTTCCCGTCGCCCGAGAAGACATCGCTGCCGGAGAGGATCTGATTAACCTTAAAGACTGCCTGGGCCACGGTGAAAAAATTCTCGTGGTGGATGATGAGGAAAGCCAGAGAGAAATCGCCGTAGGCATGTTGAGCAAATTGGGATACCATGCCAAAGCGGTTTCGAGCGGCGAAGAGGCGATTGCCTATGTGAAGGAAAATCCCGTGGATCTGCTTGTTCTTGACATGGTGATGCCAAGAGGGATGAACGGTCATGAAACCTACAAGGAGATCATCAAGATTCGGCCCGGGCAGAAGGCGATTATAGCGAGCGGGTACGCTCAGACCGAAGATGTGAGTGCCGCCCAGGCTTTAGGAGCGGGAAAGTACATCAAGAAGCCTTACACATTGGAAAAGATAGGGCTTGGCGTTAAGGAAGGATTGAAGAAGTAAAATGAGCTTCATTTGATGCCCATCCGATTGGCGCACAGGTTGCAGGTTGTGCTCTGGGATATGATGCTGCGAGGCCGGATTTGCCTTGGATTCAGTCGGCATCTCAGCCTGGCGTGACATTTTTAAATGACCTTTTTGGGAACATTTTCACGCGGCCGCCGGCAAATTTCGCATAGGGAAGAATGGTAACCGTTCACGGGTGATTTTTGGCCAAGTCTGGGATTGTCCGCCTTACGTAGCAGCCCAATAACCCCGGGCAGGAGGGTTTTTCTGACGCGACTGCCGGGAGGGCGGAAGAAAAATCATCCTGCCCAGGCACTACGTTCGCTGTTATCCCCCTAAGTATTGAGCTGATACGATTTTCTCATATCAGTGAATGAGGGAGATCTCAAGCCCCCGTGAACGGTTGCTTGATATTTTATGCGGCCTTCCCGCAATTTGGGTGATTCGCGGGGCATTCGTGGATCCGGAACCGGAATAAGTCAACATTGCGACAACGTCCCCTTCAGTGCACAGTGGCCCTGTACAGTATGGCCTTTCCGTCGATCCGATAGGCCCCGACCGCAGCGGGGACGAGCAGGGAAACACCTCTTTCTACTGTCTTGAACCCACCCTTAGTCACGTCTTGAACACGGGCTGTGCCCTCTGTGCAGAGCAGGATATCAATGCTGCGTTCTTTTTCGCTCAGGAAAGAGACGCTGTCTGAGACAGTAATCACTGATAATTGAAATTCGGCGGCGGGCGTCTCATAGGTTCCCTCTGCTTCTTGTCGGCCCCGGCGGGGTCTTATCTTTTGAACCCGGGTGGGTTTGAATGTCATGATTCTGAGAAGTTCGGGAACATCCACGTGTTTCCGGGTGAGGCCTCCCCTCACCACATTGTCGGAGTTGGCCATGAGTTCCACACCCACCCCCTCCAGGTAGGCATGGGCCTCGCCGGCGCCAACAAAAACCGCCTCGCCGGGAGAGAGAATCGTCAGATTGAAGATAAGGGGGGACAGAATGCCGATGTCCCCGGGATAGGCGTGACCAAGTTGCACGACCCAATGGAATTCACGCTCTTCACGGGCAAAAGATGAGGCACGGTCTGCGGCCCGACAAATGATTTCCCTTTTGCGGGATTCTTTCATGGAAAGGATCGAGGTGAAAAAACGCCGTAATCCAAAGCCGTCGGGCTTTGTCTTCAAAACGCCCAGTTCATCTGCCAGCGCATTGTCACATACCTTTCCAAGAAGGTCCGCAATATCCCCAGGTGGACGAAAACCCTTGAGGAGTTCAAAGCGTGTCATGGCGCACAGGATTTCAGGTTTGTGATTGGGGTCCTTGTAATTGCGCTCGGTTGCGCTCAGAGGGATGCCGAGACGCTTTTCTTTCTCAAATCCCGCCCGGGCCTGCTCGAGATTCGGGTGGACCTGAATGGAAAGGGGAGATTCGGCCGCAAGAACCTTAAAGAGAAAGGGCAAGGTATTTGAGAATCTCTCTGCAGCCTGTCTGCCCAATGTCGACACCGGGTCTTTGCGAATCGCCTGGTCAAGAGGCTGCCACTCGCCGTTTACCATTACCTGTGAAGGTGCCCCGGGATGTGCCCCCAACCAGAGTTCAGCGACCGGTTTTTCAGACGGGACCGGCAGACCCAGGAGCGAGGGGATGGCTGTCCTGGAACCCCAGGCATATTCCTTAACCTGATTTTTCATAAGAGCGATTCTGTCCATGTCCTTACTGTGACTGCGCTTTCACGTTGATCCAGTCGTAACAGCTCAATAAATGGGGGCAGAAGGGTTTTTCTGACGCGACTGCCGGGAGGGCGCCGTCTCTTTGTGACTTATCAGTGGGGGAAGCCGCAGCTCGACGAATGCGAGAATGCCAAAGGGGC
>JAGHEC010000203.1 GCA_021159525.1 Deltaproteobacteria bacterium
GGCAAGCCTGCCCGCCATTGCCTTGTTACCCATGTTACTTCCTTCTGCCATCGCAGATCCACGGGACGAAAGTCTTGGCAAGAACGGTCAATTGGCCTTGGCAGGCGGGTGTCCCCCGCAGATAAGTGACTGAAGAGACCGGCCCGGAGGCCCGGAGCACAAGAAAAATCTTCCTGCCCCGGCACCAGGTTCACTGTTATCCCCCTAAGTATTGAGCTGATACTACAGGCCATTGAAGAGTCAGGGTAAGTATGGAAAAGGCGGCCATTACAGATGTGACATTGCGCGAATTCGGCCAGAATGTGACGGGGGATTACCTCCATATCTTTACCCCGGAACTGCGGGTGGAGATTGCATCCACCCTGATAGGCCTTGGTTTCCGAACCATTGAGGTTTTTTCTTGTGTCCACCCGAGGGTTGCCCCGGCCATGGCAGAGGCGCACATCCGAAAAATCGCCGCCCGTTTGGGACGGATGGATGGCGTCCATGTTATTACCCTCGTGCCCAATCGGGCCGGCTACAGGTCCTTTCTCCGGCTCGGCCTGGGACCGGACGGTTTCAATCACACCATGGGAATATTCTTTTCAGCGGTAGAGGCCCACAACCTGGCCAATTTGGGAAGGACAATCGCCGAAACCCTGGCCGAATACCGGGGCATCCTTCATGATGCGGCGTCACGCCGCATCCGGGTGGTTGCTTACATTTCAGCAGCGTTTGGATATCTGGCCCCCGGAATGGGGGTTGCAATCCGGCCGGATCTTCGTGAGGTCAACAGGTGGACGGACATCCTGCTGGACTGGGGGGCCAGGACCGTGACCCTCTCTGATCTTCAAGGGCTGGCAGGAATGCAGGAGACGGGAAGGGTCATCGAAACTATTCTCGATCTGAGGCAGGGGAAAGACCGGGATCGTATTGGATACCATCCGCACCATGTGTCCGGGGATCAGGCCCTGGCAAATTCCCGAACTGCATTTGAATTAGGGATCCGGCGCTTTGACGCCTCCCTGGGAGGGACCGGGGGCTGTGTCACCGGGGCCCCGGCAACCAGCCCACCGAGGGGCTGGTGCGTCTTTTCCATGCGTCAGGCATTGAAACCGGGATCAGTGAAGCGGGCGTAACTGCTCTGGCCCGGAATGTACGGAGAAATCTGTATGACAAAATTCCCCTCTCCTGATCCTTTTCCCGGGAGAAGGGGAAAAGACCAGGGAGGGGTTTTTTGATTCGTTGCCGCTCGATTCCTGGCGGCTATGTTGGTTTCATGACCTCCGGCGGGACCACGGCCTTTTCCGGCCAGCCGTCCGGGGTGATCTGCCCTGGTTTTTCGCCAAACTTCTCCTTCATTTTGGGCAGGGCAGGTCGCTTGAAGTCCTCACGGGCTTCCTTGGGGATGCGGCCGTTGAGGATGGATTCAGAGCGGAGTCTCCTGCCGATGGTCTTTTCCATCATCCGGCCCAGTTCCAGGATCCGGTCGATGTTGATCCCCTCTATATCGATCCCCATTTCATCCAGCATAACGCACATGTCTTCAAAGGAAACCAGTCCCACCACATTGGGATCCTTATAATAGTAAGAGCCGGTGCCCTGGACCGGAACCTTGCCCAAAAAGTTGGCAGGCTGGCCCCCTATCCCTCCGAGGGTCCCCTCAAAGATGTCGATCCCGGCCTGCAGGGCCGCCAGAACATTGGCAAGGCCCCATCCCCGGGTCACATGGAAGTGGGCGATATGCAGGTCGGTATTGGGGAGTTCGTCCAGGATCATGGAAAAATACCGATATACCTGGTTAGGCGGGGCGGAACCGTCATGGTCGGCATGCTCTATGTCGTCGGCCCCGATGCTGAGCCATCGCTTGGCAAACTCCAGGGCGTCCTCAAACCGCGTGGGTCCTGATATGGGACTGCCCCAGATGGTGCTGACCGTGCCGCACATCTTGATGCCGGCGTCCTTGCATTTTTTGATGCAGCGTTCCGCCTCCTTCCAGTAATCCGGGAGGGTGGTCCCGCTGTTGGCAAAATGATGCTCCTCGTCCGTGGACACCATCATTAAGACCCGGTCCGGGCCGTACCCCATTTCCTTGAGCTGGATGGCCTTGTCCACAGCCGGTTCACGGATGGTCACACAGGTCCATTCGATCTCCTCATGCCGGATTCCTCTCTTGGCCAGGCGTTTTTTGAAGATATCGTCGTGCAGGGCCTTGAGGACCTCTTCCGCGTCCTTGAACTGGGGCATAATCCTGGGATTCCCCAGGTTCGTCGCCTCTATTCTCTTGATTCCGGCAAAGGCCAGCTCCTGGAGGTAATAAATCTTGGCCTCGGTGGGAATCCATTCTTCCTCGTGCTGGAACCCGTCTCTGACTGTGATATCGCCCAATCGGACCCTTTTGGGCATCCTTGGGTGCACCTTGAAGATGTCGTGCTCACTCATTTTCGCCTCCTTCCTGTTCCCCCGCATTTGTCATCTTGTCTGTTTCATCCCCTGACCGACCTGGGCAGCAGCATTTGGTGATGGGGACAGATGCTCTTAGGATTCTGATAACAACATCGCGCAAAGGTTACAAAATAATCTCTCAGTCCAGCCATGGGGATGATTTCGTCCACCAGTCCGGCCTTGGCGCAGTAGATGGGCCTGGACTGGTCATAATACTGCTGGGCCAGGTCATTCATCTTTTCGATCACCGGATCGAGGGGTCTGCCGGCGTCTTTCTCCTTGACCAATCTCCGGGCAAAGGCGGCGGCGGCAGCGGTCTCCCCGTGCATGACGTATATCTCCGTGGTGCCTACGCCCAGGGTAAAGGCATTGTTGCGGGTGGCCTGCGGCCCTCCCATAATATAGTGGGCTGCTGCCGTTCCCTTCCTGAGGACCACGCACAGCATGGGCATATGCGAGCATTCAATGGAGTAGATCAGGGACTGGCCAAGCCCTAAGAGTTCAGCCTGTTCGGCGATATCGCCCACATCGATGCCGCTGGTATCCTGGAACCAGATGAGCGGCAGCTTGTCCCGGCCACAGAACATGACCAGCTCATTCATCTTGATAAGGCCTTCGCGGTAGAGCTTGCCTCCGATACCGAGATATTTGCCCCCCGCGTACCGGGGATAGCCCTTGCCCAGAAATCCCTGACGGTTGGCGATGACGCCCATGGGAAACCCGTCTATCTTGGCAAGCCCGCAGTAGACCTCCGGACCGTAGTCCGCCCGGTATTCCATGTGTTCACTTGCGTCAAAGAGCCTGGCCATGACCTGCTCGATGCTGTATATTTTTTTCTGATTGTAGGGGACCACATAGTTGAGATCTTCGGGCGCATACACGGGATTGGCGGGCTCTGCCACCCGGAAGGTGGATGGGTCGTACAGTGGCATGCCGGCCATGCACCGTTTGATGGCGTTCAGCACTCCCTCTTCCGTATCGTAGACTTCTCTCATGAAGCCTGTTTTGTCATAGTGGATCCGGACCCCGCCCGGCGGAACCTCTTTGAATTGGCGCGTCGCCTCAATCAGGGTCTCGGCCCCTTCCAGGTCAAAGTGGCCCTTGGGCGACATGCCGCTCACGATTCCGCCCCCGCCCACGGCCATGTTGGATTTTTCGTGGGCAAAGATAATGGCCGGGCTGATGGCATGATAGCCGCCCCCGGCGGGATTGGTGCCGAACATGCCCACGATTACCGGAATCCCTTTTTCAGCTAATTCGGAGTGACGGAAGAAGGTCCTCCCGCCGGAACGCCTTCCTGCATAGACCTTTTCCTGTTCCGTCAGCTTGACGCCGCTGCAGTTGAGGATCCATACCAGGGGAATGTTCATCTGCTCGGCCATGTCCTGTGCACGAAAC
>JAGHEC010000095.1 GCA_021159525.1 Deltaproteobacteria bacterium
AGGATGTTTATCACAGGCTGTTCATCCTGGAGAGGAGGCGGAACCATCCTCGGGCAGCCCTTCGTTATCTTGAGGCCGCAGCAGAAATATCCCCCAAGAACCGGGAGCTGTGGATGCTTCTCGGGAATTACCGGCTTTTTCTTAGGATGTATCCCCAGGCCCGTGAGATTTACCAACGCATGATCGCCGCATGGCCCAATGCACAGGAGGTTCACAACCGCATGGCCGAGGTCTTTATCGCCGAAGGCCGCTATACCGAGGCTCGCGAGTATCTTGAGAAAATCCTCCTTAAATGGCCGGACAATGTACAGGCACGGCTTATTCGCGGACTCCTGTACATCAGGGAAGGAAGCACGGACAAGGCGCGAAACGACATCGTCCACGCTCTTCTGTTGACGCCGGAATCCGCTGAAGCCCAGTATTTTTACGGCCTGAGTTTTCTGAAGGATCAGAAATATGAGCTTGCACTCCCCGAAATACTCCGCGCAGTCGAACAGAATCCCGATTCCATCAGGGCGCGTCTCGCCCTGGCCTATGTGTATTATAAGACACACCAGTTTGTTATGGCCGCAGACTATCTGGATCAAATCATAAGCATGCAGCCCGAGAATCTTCAGGCCAGGGCCCTTCGCGCCACGGTCCGGATCCGCCTCAAAAAATATGATGCCGCGAGATCCGACTATGAATACCTTATTCAAGCAGGGAAAGCCGATCCAAAGACGCGGTTTCATCTGGTCGAGATGTACAAGGCCCAGGGCCGGCTGGACCGGGCCCTCCGCCTCGTCGAAGAGGTCCTGGCCCAAGATCCGGATTCCCTCAGGGCATTGAAGGAAAAGGCAACAATCCTCGCCGTTCAGGGCGCATACGAGAGGGCCATTCAGGTATGCAACGCATACCTGGCAAGCCACCCCGATGATCTTAATTTCGGGATGCTGAGGGCCGGCGTCCTGTTGAGACAGGGGAGGCACACAGAGGCCGAGGAGGCCCTAATCCGGCTCATTCAGAAATACCCCGCATCGTGGCGCCTGCAAATGCTGATGGCAAAGGCCCTGACCCAACAAAAACGATACAAAGAAGCCCTGGTATATTTGCAGAAGGCCTGCTCAGACAACCCCCGGGCCGTCACACCCTATATGGAGATTGCTCACATTCATCGCCTTAAAGGAGAGATAGACAAGGCCATAAAGGCCTATGAGGCCATTCTCATGCGCGATGATGCCTACTGGCCGGCACTCAATGACCTGGCTTACTTTTATGCCGACCAAAGCAAGCGGCTTGACCGGGCCCTGTCGCTGGCGCTCAAGGCCTTTAAACTTATGCCCGACAACCCGGCCGTGAGAGACACACTGGGATGGTCGTATTTCAAAAAGGGATCTGTTCTTCTCGCCAGGATGCACCTGTTTAAGGCCGTACAGCGGGATCCCCAAAATCCCCTCTTCCGCTACCATCTCGGGGTGGCGCTCCATGCCTCCCACGATCGGTCTCAGGCCGAGATAGAAATCGCCCGAGCAATCCGCCTGGGGCTGCAAGGAAAGGAACTGGCATCGGCACGCCGCATACTGAAACAGATCCAAACAGAAGGGGCGTCATAGTGTTGCTGAATCCTCAATGGATAAGAAAAACTCATGTCTTGCTGCTGGGCGTTTGGTCATTTATGGCCTGGCCCTCGCCTCTCCGGGCATCGCCTGTTGAACACCTGCCGGGTCCGGAACTCCATGTCGACCTCGGCATGGAAGCAGAGAGCCCGGGGATGGCCAACGACCCTTTTCATATCGTGGACCAACTGGAAAGTACAGCAATCAATGAGCCATCCTTTTTTGATTTTTCCGGGGATCCCGCATCAAAGCCCGCATCCGCGGCCGAGGCTGTACATTACGCAGGCAGCGGGTCCTGGCTTGCGGGTTTGGGCTTTGACTCGGCAACCGGATTTGACAGCGGCATGAATTTTGACGGATCAGCGGAATTCGACAGGGGTCAAACCCTGCACCGTGGCGGGAATAACCCACCCGCTCCCTTCTTCTTTGGCCGGGATGAGCAGGCCCCGATCCAGCCAGAAAAAGAGGCTGCATTCCCGCCCCGCCAAGAAACCGGGATGGGCAATCAAGACCAAATGACACAGAAGGACAAACGGCCCGATTCATGGACCGCCCGGAAGAAAGAGATGGAAGAGCTGATCCAGCAGGAGAGGTTGGAGATCGAGTCGTTCAAACCGGTTCATAAAGGACTTTTCATCAAAATTGCCTTCTTTGTCCTGGCCTTTTTTTTTCTCCTGACCGGCATGCTGAAGGGCCTGATATCCATTCGGTTTTACTTCTTCCTCACGATCCTGATAATCATTTTGTGGAATCCCGTGGAGAGTTTTCTAATCTCGATTATCATCGGCCTGTCGGCCCTATTGGCCCCGCTGCTGGGATAGGAGACCCGGGCGAAACCCTGATGTCTTAGACATTCTGACCCCGTGCGCCTTTCAACCCTCTGAACAATCGAAATTTGCAACCGTTCACGGGTGATTTTTGGTCAAATTTGGGATTGTCCGCCTCACATAACAGCTCAATAAACAGGGGCAGGAGGGTTTTTCTGAAGGGACCGGCCCGGAGGCCCGGAGCATGCCGGGAGGGACGCTCGGGTTGAGGCCCGGGAGACCCAGCCGCCACCATCCGGGCCTGTAATTCGGTCTCAGGCAATTCCCGTTGCTCTGCATAACCAGAACCACCGTTGTGGCAGATGCCTGGCGATATTTCCGCTTATAAAGAGGAAAAAATGGCCTTGACAAGCCCGCCCACCTAAGTTGTAAGATTATGCTGCTGTCAATCCCCCTTAAGATTTGATCCCAATCTTTCAAATCCAATGGGGGCTGAACAGGATGCTTCTAATTGAACGTTAATCGTGCCCGGGCCGGGTTTTCGTCCAGGCGCTGTTTAAGAAAGGAGGTTTATCTGATGAAAAAGATGCGCAATTTGGCGGCGGCCCTGGTTTTTGTTCAGTTTTTATTGGTAATTCCAGGCCTTGCACAATCACAGGA
>JAGHEC010000187.1 GCA_021159525.1 Deltaproteobacteria bacterium
GGTGCCCACCACCCTGTCTTCGGTAGCTCCCACCGGGAGTTCCACCACGCGGATATGGCGCTGGATACTCTTGACCTGCTCTCCGCCAAGCCGTTTTTCCCGGCATTCTTGCCGAAAGCATTCCCGGCAAAGTTCGATATCATCCTCCGGCGCCAATTGAAAAGGGCACCCCTGCATCACCCGGATTTTGGGCAGGATGTCGGCCAGGGCCCGCACTGCAGTGGATTTGGCCGTGCCCTTCTCCCCTCGTATCAGCACCCCGGAAATGGTGGGATTAATCAAGTTAAGGTAGAGGGCCAGTTTCATCCTCTCCTGACCTACTATGGCGACAAATGGGTAAATACTCTGACACGTCATTTGAATCTCCTGAAATATATTCCCGTTACGGCCTGACCAGTTCGAGCAGAGTATCTGCTCTTAAATCTTCTGTTTTTACGTATCGGGCCTCGAGGGCTTCGGCGATCCTGGTCGCCATGCCGAAACGTATAAGCTCCTGCTCCTCCGTGTCCACCACAATAAAGCGGAGCCGTTCATCCTGGCTAAGGCGCCGGGCAAGGACCAGGCATTCCTCCATGGGTTTGGCCCCCCCGAGCGATACATTGCAGCGGCCGTCGGTGATGAGCACCACGATGGGCCGGGATGTGGGATCGCGTACCAATTGACCGCGAAGCACATCGGCTGACTTGACCAGGGCGGCATTGAGCGGGGTGCGTCCGCCTACGGGCAGGTCGGCCAGCATGCGGGCCGCGGTGTCAATGGATGAGGTGGGCGGAAGGGCCAGCCTGGCCTCGGCCTTGTTAAAAGATATCATGGCTACCTTGTCCCTTTTCTGGTAGGCGTCCAACAGAAGGGACATGATTGCCCCCTTGGTGGCCACCATCCGCGCCCGTGCTCCCATGGAGCCGCTGGCATCCACCACGAAAAGCAGAAAATTTCCAATACGCCGCTCGCGGATTTTTTCCCGGATATCCTGGGGTTCAATAGCTATGGCGCAGGCGCTCTTTCGTTGGCCCTGAAAGGGCGCAGCAGCACGCAACGTGGCGTCCAGGGCCACGTCATGGGTTCCCCGTGGCAACGTGGATTTGACATAGCGGCCCTGGAGGCCGTTTATCCTACTGCGGGAACGCCGGCCTGAACCGCGACGAAAAACCCGGTCCTTTTGAGCAGTAAAGGGCTTGACCTTGAAGGTGACACCCACCTCGAAGACCTTTTCCAGTGCATCGGGATTGACCGGAGTTTCGGGCTCTCGGTTCTCATCGGTTCCTTTGCCGGAACTCTCACCGGAGTTGTCGTTCCCCCGTTCCCGGGGTTGAGAACTGCTTCCTTGACTTGATTCTTGTTCCGGGTTCTCATGCGACTGCTGATCTTTTTCTTCTTGTGGCTGGTCCTGATCCCGGGAATGGTCATGTTCGTGCTCTTTTTGGCTTGTGGGCGGGGGAGGTGGGGCCTCCCTTTGCCGGTGGCGCAGAACCATGGGCGCCACCCGGAGGATGTCTCCTTCTTCCACCTCGGTTCGATCGGAAAGGGCAGCCAGTGCCCGGGCTGCCTGTTCCATGACCAGATCGGCCCGGTGGCCGGCCACGTTGGCCTCGGCACACAGCTCTCCGATCAGCGCCCGAAGTCGGCCTGAGATGGTAACCTTTGCAAGGACCTGCCGGGCCATGATAAGCCGCTCCCGCAACTGGCGCATCTGATCCTCAAAATCGGCGAAAAATGCCGCGGGATCGGCGTCAAAGGCCTCCCGCCGTTCCATGGTCAAGACACGCGCCGCCCGGTCTTCTTCCGCCTTCACCTCCTCGCAAAGTCCGAAGCGGTCCAAAAACTGGGGGCGCAGCTCCCCCTCTTCGGGGTTCATGGTGCCCACAAGGATAAACCGCGCCGGATGGGAGAAGGAGATCCCCTCGCGCTCCACGGTGTTGACCCCGGCGGCGGCCGCCGAAAGGATGCTGTCCGCCAGGTGATCATCCAAAAGATTGACCTCGTCCACATAGAGGATGCCTCGGTGGGCCAGGGCAAGGAGACCCGGGAGAAAGGTCCGCTCGCCGCGGCGGACCGTTTCTTCAAAATCGATCCCACCAGTCACCCGGTCTTCGGTGGCGTTGAGGGGCAGATTTATTACCTGCACAGGCCTCTTCATCACAGGGCGCTGTCCATCACAGAGCCTACAGCCCGGGCAGGACCGGGCAGCTTCTTCCTGGCTCAAGGAGAAGAGGCAGCCTTCAGGCACCTCGATCTCCGGGAGCAGGGCGGCCAGACCCCGCACAGCAGTGGACTTGGCCGTCCCCTTCTCGCCGCGGATCAGCACCCCTTCCACGCGCGGGTTCACGGCAGTGAGAACCAACGCGAGCTTGAGATCCTCCTGGCCCACGATGGCGGGAAAGGGGAAGATGGAAATGTTTCTCATGTTGTGCCTCCTACACCCCCTAATATTTGGCCCATCTCTTCTTTCCAGCGTTCTACATCCTCGGCGGTCATGATATCCACGCTGCCGCCCTGGAACTCGCCGGTGATGCCGTCCATGGTGTCCTCTATAGAACCTTCCACCTCGAGGTAGGCCTCTTTTAACCTTTCCAGCAGTTCATCATCCGCCTGCCAGATACCGCGGCTTGCCGCCTCAAGCAGCCTGCGGCCGATCTCCTCCAGTGCCCAGGGGTTGACCTTCTGAAACCACTGTCTTATCTCCTGGTCCAGAACAAAGGTCTCGGTAATCTCGTCAAAGATCCATCCGTCCACCTCACCGGTGGTGGCTGCAAAGCCGTAGACCCGGCCGATGCGCTTGGAAAGGTCACCTGCCCCCTTGTAACCGTGCTCCTTCATCCCCTTGACGTACTTGGGATTGAGCAGCTTGGCCCGCACTACCCGCCGCATCTCATCGGCAAAGTCCGTCACTCCCACCCGGGCCGGATCACGGGTGTCGCCGTAATAATTGCGGGGCTTTTTCCCGGAGAGGGTCTTGGCAGCCGTGGTCATGCCGCCATAGTTGCTGAAGTGGCCGCAGCAGCTTAAAAAATCCCCCTCATCAGAGATATGCTTGTCAAAGGTGACCTCCACGCGCCTCAAATTTTCCACCAGTTCCCCATGGGCCTGGACCCCGTAAGCGGCATCCCCTGCGCCGCCGCCATAGGCATACCCGTTCCAGTAGAGGTAGACATCGGAC
>JAGHEC010000224.1 GCA_021159525.1 Deltaproteobacteria bacterium
GTATCAGGGAGATCTCAAGTCACCGTAAATGATTACAGCAAAACTTTAGTATAGCCTGTTTGTGCAGTTAGTTAAAGAAAAAAACGGCTATTGCTTACGTAACAGCTCAATGAACAGGGGGAGGAAGGTTTTTCTGACGCGACTGCCGGGAGGGCGCCGTCTCTTCTTCGCTCGCTTCGCTCGACTCAGACCCCATCCTTCGGATGGATCCCCGGTTTGTCCTCGCTTCGCTCGGACTCCCCATCCTTCGGATGGGTCCCCGGTTTGTCCTCGCTTCGCTCGGACTCCCCATCCTTCGGATGGGTCCCCGGTTTCATGACTTATCAGTGGGGGAAGCCGCAGCTCGACGAATGCGGGAATGCCAAAGGGGGCAAGCCTGCCCGCCATTGCCTTGTTACCCATGTTACTTCCTTCTGCCATCGCAGATCCACGGGACGAAAGTCTTGGCAAGAACGCTCAATTGGCCTTGGCAGGCGGGTATCCCCCGCAGATAAGTCACTGAAGAGACCGGCCCGGAGCACAAGAAAAATCTTCCTGCCCCGGTGGTATGGTCGCTGTTATCCCCCCAATTATTGAGCTGATGCGATTTTCTCATATCAGTGTATCAGGGAGATCTCTAGACCCCGTGAACGGTTACAAGAAAAGCCTTCGGCAGGGGCAGGTATCAGCGTGGGGAATTAGGAACTATCCGTTTTAACGACACAAATCCGGACGTGAATATGCGGGCAAAGATGGTTGAGGGAAGGTATATGGAATGTGAGGCGGTCAGCATGGACGGGTTCCCAAGGCACAAAATGCATAACCCCCGGGGAATGCCACCCTGTTCCCGGGGGTTATGCAAAGCTTCAAGATCTATTTAAAAGCGTTCCACACTCTCCATCGATATGATTTTTCCGCATCGGAAGGGGCCTTCCGGTATTTGTTGATGGTGAATTCGCCGGTAAAGGCATTGACAAAGGGATATCCGGCTTTGGCCCAGCCGACCACGCCGCCGTTATACAGATGGACATTTTTGTAGCCGATCTTGTACAAAAAGCCTGCTACGTAGGTGGCGCGATGTTTGGTGCGGCACCAAACGTAGATCTCTGCATTGGGGTCTTTAATCTTTTTCGGGATGATATACCAGTGCCCGGCCTGAACATGGTCTGTTCCCTCGATATGAAAGGCCTCAAATTCCGAATCGCTTCTTACGTCAATCAGATAGGCCTTCTTTTTCCCCGCCAGCACGTCCTCCCAGACCTTGTGAAACTGCTGAGCATTGACGATCTTGTCCTTGGGGATCAGGCTCCCCATCTCCTGGTTAAACGCCTTTTCGTTGGCCCTCAGATCCTGTGCAAGGGCGACTCCCGATATCCCAGCAACAAAAAATGCGGCAACAGCCAGAACAACCAGTCGTTTCATGAGATAACCTCCTTCGGAAAATTGATTTGTATTCTTAGAAACCCTTTTGCCATCATCCACCCCCTCTCCGGGTTTAAGTAGTGCCCATCCACAAATAGATTTTGGGCACCAGCGAGTTCCCAGTCCATAAATGATAATTTTTGTGCAAGATCAAGGAAACCCGGGACCCATCCGCAGGATGGGGAGTCCAAGCAACGCGCGGACAAATCAAGGGATTACGAGGAGGCCTACTGTAGTACGCCGCACCTGTCTGCGTGCCCCGCACAGACAGGCAAGGAACCCCGCAGATTGACGCAGAGCTTGCGCAAAAAGGACATTTATGGATGCAAACTAAGCAAACAAGCTGACGTCAATATATTCTCTGGTCCCGGCTTCGTCAAGCATGTTCTGCCGGCAGCCGCTTCTAACCCTCCTCCGGTTGGGCCCAGTGTTCACTCAGGGCCAAATCCCCCCATTCATATTGTACAATGGCCGCCAATGCGACGCCAGCGGTCTCCGCCCTGAGAATCCTGTCGCCAAGGGAGATGGGGATAAAGCCTGCGTCCCCCGCCATGTCAATCTCTTCCCTTGGAAAGCCCCCCTCTGGACCGATAATGCCCACAAACATTTCCGCTGGACAAGACGACCTCAGCAGGCTTTTCAGGTCATGCCTCTCTTCACCCTCCCACAGGATGACCTTGAGACCATCTTCAGCTTTCCATCTGGCAGTCACCTCTTTCATGGACAGGGGAGAGTTTATTCGGGCCGGGACAGGCCTCCCGGACTGCTTTGCAGCGCTCCTGGACACCTCGTTCCAGTGCCGCACCCTGTTGGATAGGCGGCCTTCTTCCAGGCGCACAACGGTTCGCTCTGAAAAAAAGGGGAAGATCGCCTTAACGCCCAGTTCGGATGTCTTCTGGATCATATAATCCATGGGGCCGGATTTCAGGAGGGCATGGCAGAGGAAAATAGGCATGGCGGACAGACGCGGAGCTGAGATAGGTTTTTCCACGAGGGCTGTCACCTCCTGCCGCGTGGCGGAGTGGATCACAGCCTCAAACCACGCCCCGCGAGGGTCCGCCACTGCCAACCGATCGCCCGCTTTCATCCGCAAGACCTTCAGGATATGACGTGCCTCCGATCCGGTGATGACGCACGGTTGTTCCACTTCGACCGGTCCGTGAACAAAGAAACGCCTTAACATTCTTGCTGCTCGTACATGCTTACTATCAGCTCAATAATTAGTGCTTGACCAAAAACCCTGTTTTTTCGGTCAAGAAATTCGAAATCCGAAGCGCCAAATACGAAACAATGACCGAAACACCAATGTCCCAATGCCAAACCCGTAATATTTTCACCTTCTTAGTTTAGGTCATTTTGTTATTTGATATTCGAATTTGTTTCGGATTTCGGATTTCGATATTCGGATTTTGCCTGAACATGAGGTTTTCGTTCGGGCAGTAATTAGGGGGATAACAGCAAACGTACCACCGTGGCACGACCATTTTTCTTCCGCTCGGGGCCTCCCGGCTGGTCACTGCCTCCCCTACAAGACGGGACAAAAACCGAGTACAGCTCGTGGGAACGGCGGCAGAGCACTCGAATTCGTTCTGGTCCAGCCCCAAGGACAATCTTTCATAAGACGGTAGTCCTTTGCTGCCTTTCCATAAAGGCTATTACGAGTATCGGGGCGGTCGCCGAGCGTTACGTACGCATTTTGTTGTCCCGTCTTGGAGGGGAGGCAGTGACCCCCACGGGCAAAGTTCTTCGCACGTTGCAGAAA
>JAGHEC010000373.1 GCA_021159525.1 Deltaproteobacteria bacterium
GGCCGCGGCCGCGGCCATGGAACTGCTCTCCTGCCTGTCTGAGAAATGCAGGCATTGCGATATGAACGCCCTCCTGTAACCTCTTCCGCCCTCTGTTGGTGGGCACGGGCCCTACCTGGCCCGACCGTGATTCCCGATAATCCCGGAGGGCTTCACGAATCATTGCAGCAGGGTTCCGTTAAGCATGGATGCCTCTTTCAACACTGCCCTGGCCACGTCCAGGTCATAGGCCTGTCTGGGATTAAAGGCGCTTTTGCGCTCATACATGGCTTGTGCCTGCAATATGGCGTCATAGGGTATCCACCCGTGATCTGCCCAGAGTTTCGGGTCCTCTGCATTCCAGAGCCGGAAGTAGATCATGTCGTCTTTTTCCTGAACATACATGCGGACCTCCTTGTTCTGCGGAAACGGATAATAAAAGATTCCCCGTTCATCTTTCATCTCTCTGCACCTCTTAACCCTTTGAATCCCTGCGATTTTTCTTGTATCTGAACAGGGCCGCCATACACTTGACGGCACGAGAGAGTTCCCCGTATACAGGAATTCGGAGCTGCCGGGCCGATTCCTTGAACCCCTGAACCTGGGAGTGTCTCCCCAGGAGCCAGCAGAAAAGCGGTTTCCCGGCCGAATAAGCGGTTTCAGCCGCCTCTTCCAGGTCCACATAGGAAACTGCGCCCCCTACAAAGGCGTGCAGCAGGACCCCGTCCACACCGGGATCGGCGCAGACCGCTTTCAATGCAACGCTCAAGGCCCTGAGCGGTCCCTGCCTCTCCATAGCCGGCCACAGGTCTAAGGGATTGCCCGGGGGCATCCAGGGCGGGTAGATCTCTCTGAGGGCTTCAAGGGTTGGCGGGGAAAGATCTGCGAGGCTTAATCCTGTCCCCTGCATGAAATCCGCAGACAGGATCCCGCCCGCCCCGGTGTAGGTGACCACAGCAATGCGGCCCTCACGGGCCCTTTTCCAGCCAGCCGCGCCTGTAAGGCCCACACACAGGTCGATCATCTCCTTGAAGTCTACCGCCTCGATCACGCCAGCCTGGTCCAAGGCCCCGCGCACCACCCCGTGGTTTCCTGCCAGGCTGGCCGTATGGCTCAGGGCCGCGCGGGAGCCCTCCGGGCTCTTTCCCCCTTTCAGGACCACCACTGGCTTATCCGATTGCCTGCAGATCTTCATAAAGCGCCGACCGTCTGCAAAGGATTCCAGATAAAGCCCCACGGCCTCAGTGGCCGGATCGTGGATAAGATAGGGGAGGACATCGCATTCATTCACATCCACCTTGTTGCCCAGGGAGCAAACCTTGCTGAACCCGGCCTGTCCATGGGTGATCGCGTCCATAAGAAACCCTCCCGAGAGCATACCGCTCTGCACCACAAGGGAAACCCCGCCCCTGACCAGCTCATCTTCCCAAATAGAGGGTGAGACAAAGGAGAACACTGCTCGCGTGGCCGTATCAATGATCCCCATGCAATTGGGACCCCATATCCTGAGCCCGGTTTCTGCAGCAATGCGGCGTAAGGCGTCCTGAAAGGACCGGCCCTCGGCTCCCACCTCTGAAAAACCGCTCGATTCCACGATGACGCCGCGAATTCCCCGCCGGGCGCACTGTAGAGCGAGCTCGGGGACCGCGGGGGCCGGGATGAAGAGGATGGCCATGTCCGCTGGATCCGGCACATCCATGATAGAGGCAAAACAGGGGATCCCGTCGATCTCCCGGTAGCGCGGATTCACAGGGTAGATATTTCCCTCGAACCCCTGTCTGACATTGTAAAGTATGTGATAGCCCCCCTTTTTTCGATTGGCAGTGGCGCCCACAATGGCCAGGCCCCGGGGCCTAAAAAAGAAATCCATGTTAAACTCCATTTCAGAATACCTGCCAATAGGCAATTGTGTCCTGCCCAAACAAGGTTTCAACACCTGTCCTCTCGCAGGGCCAGGCGCCTCCAGCCAAGGACGCCCCTTCGCTGGATCATCGCCCTATGACCGGATCTCAACGCTTCAGGCTTACATTTGTAAAAAAGACCCTTTGGTCTGTGCACTCGTCCCGAATAACCGATTTTCAGAGAGTTATCAACAAAAGAAATGTTATCCTCTTTTTTACGCCTGGTTCCCCGGCATTCCAAAATGGTTCAAACAGGCTCCCTGAAGAAACCACGCCTTTTCCTTTGCAGTGACTTGATGTATAATTTGTTTAATATTTCCCCCTGCGAGCAGGACCCGGAGCGGAAGAAAAATCATCCTGCCCCGGCACTGCGTTCACTGTTATCTCCCTGATTATTGAGCTGATACGGAGCTGCCTTGGGCCAACAGGAGAACCCGGCGCAAGGACAAGGGACAAAAGAGAGAACCAGACAGGGGCATAACGCCCGTGAGGAGAACGGAATGGAAGGATTGACACTGATCCATGTGAGACCCAATATGACGATCAAGAGGCAGCAAATGAGATCCGCAAGGGGGATGCATCAGCGGCAATCCCCGGAGGCTAAGCCGGAAAACCGGATCGTGCTGGATGCGACCAACATGTTCGACGCGCCGGGACCCGGCACGATCCGTCAGGCCGACGTGGAAGCCCTCATCCCCGATATTGTCAAGGCGCATCAGATGCTCAAGAACGATAAGGGAGACATCTACGATCAGGGAATCCCCATGACCGGGTGGCGGGATCTCCCCATAAAGATGACCGAGTCACACCTGTCAGAGATCATATCACTTGCAGGGGAGCTGGGCCGGAAAATCGATGCCTATGTCTCCCTGGGGATCGGGGGGTCCTATCTCGGAATCGAAGCCACGTTCAAGGCCCTGACCCACACGTGTTTCAACCAGTTGACCCGGGAGGAACGTGGGGGCGCGCCGGAAATCTATTTTTTGGGGCAGAACATGGACCCTGATTTTTTAAGGGATACGCTCGATATGCTCCGGGGAAAGCGTATCGGCATCAATGTCATATCCAAATCCGGGACTACCACCGAAACAGCCGTTGCCTTCAGAATCATGCGCCGGCTCATGGAGGCCAACTGGGGAACTGAGGCTGACCAATTCATCCTGGCAACCACCGACAAGTCGCACGGGGCCTTGAGGAAGATGGCCCAAAAAAGGGGCTACCGCACCTTTGTGGTTCCGGACGACATCGGCGGAAGGTTTTCGGTCCTGAGCGACGTGGGGCTGGTGGGTCTGGCCATGGCCAACATAAACATCCGGGAATTTGCGGCTGGCTTCAGAAACATGAGGGAAATCGTATGGGAAAACGATTTCTGGCGCAACCCGGCCCTGGTCCATGCAGCCCTGAGGCATGCGGCCTGGCGTGCGGGCAAAAAGATCGAGGTGGTGGCCACCAATGCGGTGTCCCTCTATGGAGCGGCCCGATGGATGGAGCAGCTCTTCCCGGAGAGCGAAGGCCATGAAGGACATGGCATGTGGGTCTCTCCCTCCCTTTATTCGGAAAAGCTCCATGCCAACGGCCAGATGGTGCAGGAGGGCGAGAGGAACATCATGGAAACCTTTCTGTTGTTGCAATCACACGACAATCAGATGCCCATTCCAAAGGCGCACGACAATCTGGATGGTCTCGATTTCCTGGCGGAGAGGGAAATGAACATGAACGGCCTGAACCGGATGGTGATCGATGGGCCGGCCTATGCCCACCATCACGGGGGTGTCCCCAACATGACCATAGAAATCCCGTGTCGCAATGCCTTTAATCTGGGCCAGTTTTATTATATGATGGAAACATCGGTGGCCGTATCGGGCTATCTTTTGGGCCACAACCCGTTCAACCAGCCGGGCGTGGAGGCCTACAAACGGGCCATGTTTGCCTTGATCGAAAAGCCGGGGTATGAAGCGGCAACACAGGATATCAAAAGCAGATTGAAGCAGAAAGAGAGGATACGGATCTGAAGCATCTGGATCCCCGCCAACCAATGGAAAAAATCAGTTCCAAGACTTACGAAAAATACATCAAGGCCCTGAGCGACATCAGCACCGCCATCACCTCGGAGCAATATCTCGAGGACATCCTCAAGCTGATCGTCATGGTAACGGCCAAGGTGACCGGCTATGAGATCTGTTCTCTGTGGCTGATCGACGAGACGGTGACCCCCAAAAAGATTCGGCTTAAGGCCACGCAGGCCATTGACCCTGATTATGTGAAGGATCGTTCCCTGGGCAGGGTGGAGGGCGTAGTGGGCTTTGTTGCCACGCATAATCAGGCCTTGGTCATCAAGGATGTGCTGAGAGAGCCCCGCTTCAAGGAAAAGGAGATGGCCAGAAAGCTGGGGCTGGTCTCCATGCTGAGCGTGCCCCTGCGGGTGAAGGATGACAAGGTCATCGGCGTGCTCAACTGCTTTACGGACAAGCCCCATGATTTCTCTGATGCTGAAATCAACCTCATCACTGCTGTGGCGAACCAGGCTGGGGTGGCCATCATGAATACAGAGCTGATTGTCAAAACAAAGGTGATCCAGGAAGAGCTTGAGACCCGAAAACTCGTGGAGCGGGCCAAAGACATTCTCATCCGCCGCCGCGGCATGACCGGAGAAGATGCCTACCGGTGGATCCAGAAGCGGAGTATGGACTCCCGCAAATCGATTCGCACAGTGGCCGACGCGATCCTTATCTCAGAGGAAACATAACCTAATTCTCCCTTGTCCCACATCCCCTTCCACCCACCCACCGGCCGGCTGCGGGCCTCTTTTTCCTTGAAACCCGGTAGGCATACGGGTATAGTCCGTGGGGAAAAATGTCGTAACCGTTCACGGCTGATTTTTGGTCAAATTTGGGATTGTTCGCCTCACGTAACAGCTCAATAACCCGGGGCAGTAGGGTTTTTCTGACGCGACTGCCGGGAGGGCGCCGTCTCTTCTTGGCTCTCTTCGCCCGGCTCACCCCGGAGGCCCGGAGCGGAAGAAAAATCTTCCTGCCTCGGCACTACGTTCGCTGTTATCCCCCGAATTATTGAGCTGATATGTTTAACTTTAGGTGCACAGGTCAAAATTTTAAAAATGTGATCAAGAATTTTTCGGCCTATGATACACGCCGTATCGATCTCGTTAACCTGCCCCGCAGGGCATCCGATCGGTGATTGTTTTTCCTGATGAACAGGGCGGCAGCTTCTTTTGGCCCGGCCCGTAAAAGAGGGCCTGCGCAAAGGGAGGGAGACCAATGAAAATCGGGTGGATCGGAACAGGGGTCATGGGGGCCGCCATGGCTGGACATCTTCAAAAGGCCGGTCATGAGATGCTGGTCTTTAACCGTACCCGGGAAAAGGCCGAGGCCCTGATCCGGAAAGGCGCTTCCTGGTGTGATTCTCCGGCAGAGGCGGCGGAAAACGCGGAGATCGTCTTTAGCATTGTGGGGTTTCCCGAGGATGTGAGGGAAATCTATATGGGGGAAAAGGGGATCCTCACCGGGAGGCCACGATGCCGCATAGTGGTGGATATGACCACCAGTCAGCCCAGCCTGGCCAAGACCGTCTTCGAGGCCGCTGCGGCAAAAGGAATCGAGGCCCTGGATGCCCCGGTCTCAGGAGGCGATATCGGGGCAAGAGAAGCCGGACTGGCCATCATGGTCGGCGGCAAACGAGAGGTATTCGAAGACGTGTTCCCCATGTTTCAGCTTATGGGACATACTATCTCGTATATGGGAGGGCCTGGCAGTGGTCAGCACACGAAGGCCTGCAACCAGATTTTGGTGGCCGGGACCATGATTGGGACCTGCGAGGCACTTCTCTACGCCAGCAAGCAGAAGCTTGACATGCACCAGGTGATCGATATCGTGGAAAAGGGCGCGGCAGGCTCATGGTCCATCAGCAACCTGGGACCGCGTATCGTTCGGGGCGATTTCGGTCCGGGGTTTTTCGTGGAGCACTTCATCAAAGATATGGGCATCGCCCTGGAAGAAGCCGCAGCCGTCGGCTTTTCTCTTCCAGGGCTGGGATTGGTTCGGCAGCTTTACCTTGCAGTCAAGGCCCAGGGCCATGGGCGCTCGGGGACCCAGGCCTTGTTTCTGGCCCTCAAGGCCCTGAATGGTGAGCGGCCCGCATAAAAACCCGGCTGGGGCGTGATGCGGCATTCGCACCACATCTGACATCTGTGACTTTCAAGAGAAACAGGAGAAAGAGGAGGAAGCAATCATGGCCAAATTGTTATGGCAGCCATCGGAAGAGAGAATCAAAAGCACCAACATGTATCGATTCATGATGTTTATCAATGAAAGATACAACAAGGATTTTACCGAGTATGCAGCGCTCTACCAGTGGTCTGTTGACAACATCCC
>JAGHEC010000397.1 GCA_021159525.1 Deltaproteobacteria bacterium
CACGGGACGAAAGTCTTGGCAAGAACGCTCAATTGGCCTTGGCAGGCGGGTGTCCCCCGCAGATAAGTCACTGAAGAGACCAGCCCGGAGGCCCGGAGCGGAAGAAAAATCTTCCTGCCCCGGCACCACGTTCACTGTTATCCCCCCTAAGTACTGAGCTTATAGTATAAAAAGGGATTATGGTCGATTGAAAGACCCGCAACACGCAATCGGAGAAGGCAATGGAAGAGTTGTTTAATTTTTTCGCAAAACCGAAGGATCCATCCAGCTTCAATGCTGTGAGGATATCCCTGGCCTCGCCGGAAAAGATCCTGGAATGGTCCTATGGCGAGGTCAAGAAGCCTGAAACGATCAATTACCGGACGTTTAAGCCGGAGCGGGACGGCCTCTTCTGTTCCAAGATATTCGGCCCGATCAAGGATTTCGAGTGCAACTGCGGGAAATACAAGCGGATGAAGCACAGGGGAATTGTGTGCGAGAAATGCGGGGTGGAAGTGATTCAGAGCAAGGTTCGTCGGGAACGGATGGGTCATATCACCCTTGCTGCCCCTGTTGCCCATATCTGGTTCCTGAAGGCCCTCCCGTCCAAAGTGGGCAATCTCCTGGATATGACCCTCAAAGACCTGGAAAGGGTCCTCTATTTTGAGGCCCATATTGTCATTGATCCGAAAGATACGCCCCTTGCCAAAGGCGATGTTCTGACAGACGAGCAGTTGCAGCAGGCCAGAGAGGACTATGGAGACCGTTTTGAGACGGGTATCGGCGCAGAGGCCATTCAGGTCATGCTCAAAAATCTGGATCTGGATTCGCTTTCTGAAGAACTCCGAAAGGAGATGACAGAGACCAAGTCCGAGGCAAAACGGAAGAAATTGATTAAGCGGCTCAAGATCATCGATGCCTTCAGAGAATCCAAGAACCGGCCGGAATGGACCATCTTAAACGTGGTGCCTGTCCTGCCGCCCGATCTGAGGCCCCTGGTTCCGCTGGATGGGGGTCGCTTTGCCACATCGGATTTGAATGATTTGTACCGACGGGTGATCAATCGAAACAATAGGCTCAAGAGGCTTCTGGAGCTGAATGCCCCTGACATCATTGTGAGAAACGAGAAGCGGATGCTCCAGGAGGCGGTAGATGTCCTCTTCGATAACGGGAGAAGGGGAAAGGTGGTTACCGGCGCCAATAAGCGGCCCTTTAAGTCTCTGAGCGACATGCTGAAAGGAAAGCAGGGTAGATTTCGGCAGAACCTTCTCGGCAAACGGGTGGACTATTCGGGTCGTTCGGTGATTGTTGTGGGGCCGGATCTTCGCCTACATCAATGCGGGCTCCCCAAAAAAATGGCTTTGGAACTCTTTAAGCCCTTTATCTACAACCGGTTGGATGAAAAGGGCTTGGTGACGACCATCAAGAGCGCCAAGAAGATGGTGGAAAGAGAGACCCCGGAAGTGTGGGACGCCCTGGATGAAGTGGTCCGGGAATATTGCATCATCTTGAACCGTGCTCCTACCCTGCACCGTTTGGGTATGCAGGCCTTTGAGCCCATTTTGATCGAGGGAAAGGCGATTCAGCTTCATCCCCTCGTGTGCACGGCCTTTAACGCCGATTTCGACGGGGACCAGATGGCCGTTCACATTCCCCTGTCGCTTGAGGCCCAAATTGAGGCCAGGGTCTTGATGATGTCTACCAACAACATCCTGTCTCCGGCCAACGGGGATCCCATTATCGTACCGAGTCAGGATATTGTATTGGGCATCTATTATATGACGCGGGAAAAGCCGTTCGCAAAGGGGGAGGGGAAGATCTTTTCGAGCCCCGAGGAAGTGAGGGTCGCCTATGATGCAGGGGCCTTGGACCTCCATGCGGCCATCCAGGTGAGGATCGATGGAAAGCTGTATCCTACCACCACAGGCAGGATTCTTTTGTACGATATTATACCGGAGAAAACGCTCCCCTTCGAATTGGTCAACAAGGTGATGACCAAAAAGGAACTCAGGTTCCTCATCAATGAATCGCACCGCAAGGCCGGGATTAAAGCCACGGTTATCCTGGGGGACCGTCTCAAGGATATTGGATACAAATATGCGACGTTGTCAGGCATATCCATCTCCATGAAGGACATGGTCATCCCCTCGGGCAAGGAGAGGATTATTCAGGAGGCCGAAAAAGAGGTTAAGCGGATTGAAGATCAGTATATAGACGGCCTGATTACCGATGGGGAGAAGTACAACAAGGTGGTGGACATCTGGGCCAAGTCCACGGAAAGCGTGGCGGCCGAGATGATGAAAGAGATGGAGATGGAGGTGGTGGAAGGCCCGGGCGGCCAAAAGAAGGTGGTGAGCGGCTTTAATCCCGTGTACATGATGTCCGATTCGGGGGCCAGGGGAAGCAAGGACCAGATGCGGCAGCTGGCCGGGATGAGAGGCCTGATGGCAAAGCCTTCCGGAGAGATCATCGAGACGCCGATTACTTCTAATTTCAGGGAAGGGTTGACGGTTTTGCAATACTTTATCTCCACTCATGGAGCCAGAAAAGGACTGGCGGACACCGCCCTTAAGACAGCCAACTCGGGTTATCTGACGCGCAGGCTCGTGGATGTGTCTCAGGAAGCAATCATTACCGAGGAAGACTGCGGGACTATGGATGGCATATGGGTGGAGGCGCTTGTGGAGGGGGGCGAAATCCTTCAGCGTGTGGGTGAAAGGATCCTCGGCCGCTGGTCCATCAAGGATATTTATGATCCCGTGACCAGTGAACTGCTGGTCAGGGCCAATGAGGAGATCGGAGAGGAAGAGGTCGAAAAGATAGAATCTGCAGGAATTGAAAGGGTAAAGATTCGATCTGTCCTGACGTGTGAGGCCAAGCGCGGGGTATGCCGGGCATGCTACGGAAGGGATTTGGCGCATGGACACCAGGTGAATCTGGGAGAGGCGGTGGGTGTTATTGCTGCCCAATCAATCGGAGAGCCCGGCACACAGCTTACCATGAGGACCTTTCATATCGGCGGCACCGCAAGCAAACGGGTGGAGCAGTCCACGGTCCAGCCCCGGAATGAGGGGCGGATTAAATTCATTGATCTGAAGACGGTGGAGAGCGACGACGGGAGTCTCGTGGTCATGAATCGGAACGGCGAGATTGCCATTATGGGCAAGGGCCAGAGAGAGGTGGAACGATATCCGATTATCTACGGGGCCAAGCTGAGGGTGCGCGATGGTCAGGAGGTAAAGCCGGGTGAGGTGCTGGCTGAATGGGATCCATTTACCATACCGATTATTACGGAAGTCCCTGGAACTGTGAAATTCGGAGATGTCTTAGAAGGGCGAACCATGCAGGAAAAACGAGACATGGTAACCGGGAAGATCAGCCGGGTGATCGTGGAATGTCGCGATGTTGACGTCAGACCCCGG
This sequence comes from Deltaproteobacteria bacterium, assembly GCA_021159525.1. Lineage (GTDB taxonomy): Bacteria > Desulfobacterota > DSM-4660 > Desulfatiglandales > Desulfatiglandaceae > AUK324. The sequence continues at coordinate 3,402 of JAGHEC010000397.1, forward strand.
ATTTCCATTAAAGACGAAAGCGGAAAGACTGCCAGTCTGCCCGATAGCAAGAAGGCCAAGGCCCGCTATTACCTGCCCGTGGGCGCCATCATCATGGTTAATGAGGGAGATCACGTGGGTCCGGGGACAGTCCTGGGAAAAATCCCGAGAGAGACCACGAAAACAAAGGACATTACCGGCGGGTTGCCCCGGGTCGCTGAACTGTTTGAGGTCAGGAAGCCGAAAGAGACGGCCATCATCAGCGAGATCGACGGGGTGGTTTCATTCGGGAAATATACCAAGGGGAAACGGAAAATGACCATTACGCCGGAGGTGGGCGAGGCGGTCAGCTATTTCGTGCCCAGGGGAAAGCACGTGAGCGTTCTGGAGGGGGATTACGTGAGGGCCGGCGAGGCATTGATGGACGGATCGGCCGATCCCCACGACATCCTCAAGATTCGTGGCCTCAAAGAATTGGCAAAGTATCTGGTCAACGAGGTGCAGGAGGTCTATCGACTCCAGGGCGTTAAGATCAACGACAAGCATATCGAGGTTATTGTCAGGCAGATGGTGCGACAGGTCAGTGTGACCGATCCGGGCGATTCCCAGTTTCTGTTGGGCGATAG
>JAGHEC010000119.1 GCA_021159525.1 Deltaproteobacteria bacterium
ATCCACGGGACGAAAGTCTTGGCAAGAACGCTCAATTGGCCTTGGCAGGCGGGTGTCCCCCGCAGATAAGTCACTCAAGAGACCAGCCCGGAGGCCCGGAGCGGAAGAAAAATCCTCCTGCCCCGGCACTACGTTCGCTGTTACCCCCCTAATTATTGAGCTGATACGTTTCTTTTATCAAGGCCTCTTCGTCTTTATTCATTTTTCCATTCAGGTTTGCGCTTTTCCAAAAAGGCCTTGAGCCCTTCCTGGGCGTCCGCGGTCTTCATGAGTTCGCCCAGATAAATCTCCTCGATTGCCTGCAGCGAGGGTTCCAGGTCGTCCCGGAGGCCGGCCATGACCGCTTTTCGGGTCTTTCTCAGCACCTCTGCGCTCAGTTTCAGATAGGGTTTGAGGAATTCCCGGGTCGCGGTTTCCAGTTCTTCCCGGGCCGCAACCTTGTTGACAAGTCCCATGGACAGGGCTTCTTGTGCAGAAATGATTTTGCCTGAGAGAATCAGTTCCATGGCCGCCTTCCTGCCCATAATCCGGGGCATGATCTGTGCCGCAATAGGCGGGAACACCCCCACCTGGATCTCAGGCTGGCCGTATTTGGCCTCATCCGAAGAAATAACCAGATCACAAAAGATTGCCAGCTCGCATCCCCCGCCCAGGCACGATCCGTAGACCGACGCCACAGTCGGGATCCCGAGGCGGTCCATTCGCCGGAACATGCCATGGAAGACCTCAATCATCCTGGGAGCCAGGTCGCCCATATGTTCTCCCACGTCCACACCGGCCGAGAAACACTTGCCCTTGGCGTTGAACAGGACCGCCTTCATGTCCTTCTTTCCCTGCCATTCGTCCAGGACTCCGTTGATCTCTTCCATCATGGCAATATTAAGGACGTTGACCGGGGGCCGGTTGAGCGTAATGGTCCCCAGGCCGTTTTCAAAACCCGCCTCAATGTGTTGGTAAGCCATAATTGTATCTCCTTTCTCCCCAAGGGGTTGCAACATGTCGTGATGAAACAGGAGCCTTGCGCTCCTACTCCTTGAAGGCCTTAACCCGGCTCACAAAAAATGGCAGGAGGGCGGTATCGCGCCAACCCTGCCTGCCATGGGTTCACACCTTTAACCAGGCCGTTATTGCTGAGGTTTTCCCATCACTTCCGCAAACATATCCATATCCCACGCCCTGCAATCGGCGATGTTCTGGCGGAATTTCAGGAAGTCGATGGTATCCTTGCCGGTGATCTTCTTGGTGTTGAAGGCGCCAAAGCCCAGGAAGGCCTCCCCGCTCATATTGGCGGCCAGCCAGTGCCTGTGGGCATTCTTCATGGTATCCCAGAAGAATTTCTTCTTCTGACGCACGCTGTCGATGGATTCGATCAGACATGCAGGGAAGAGATTGGCAAGCGTCCATGTCATCTTGGACACTTCCTTGTCCAGGAGTTCGAAATCCGCATTGGGCTGATGTTCCTTAACAAAGGCCCGGGCCTCCTTGGCCTCTGCGCCGGTCTTGAATTCGCCATAGACGATCTCTCCGTCCTTGACATACTGATCAGTGATGATCATGGGGTTCCGGACCCACTTTCCATCCACCTTGAGCACCGGAACCACCTTGCTGATCAGGTTCTTGGCCTTCATCTTGTAAGCGGACCACATCTCGCACGAAATGCAGTTCCACATGGCATCCTCAATGCTGAGATACCATGGGAGAAAGTCCGATGCCCCGCCTACCGGTGCGGAACCGTGCCGCGGACCGGCCTGCCCGAAAATGGCCAGGTCCGAGGCAATGGCAAGGTCGCATGCCATCCCGATTTCCTGACCCCCGGCCACCCGCATGCCGTTTACCCGGCAGATCACCGGCTTTTTGCAGGCCAGGATGGAATCCACCATATGGTTGAAGAGCTCCATGTACTGACCGTATTCATCCGGTCTCCGGCTGTAGTATTCGCTGTATTCCTTGGTATTTCCGCCGGTACAGAAGGCATAGGGACCAGTGCCTGTAAAAACCACCGATACGACGCTCCTGTCCAGGGACGCGTTCTCGAACCCGGCGATCACGCCTTTCACCATATCCGTGGTGTACGAATTGTACTGTTTGGGGTTGTTGAGACGGATCCACGCCACATACAGGCCGTCCGCCACATTGCCTTCCGGACTTGTTACAGGTCTCTTTTCATACACCACGCACGGGGCCTCGGTTCCCCAGTGGTCGCCGGTGTGCAACATGTGATCCTTCTTCCCATCTTCTCTCGGCACCCATTCTAACGCCATAATGTCTCCTCCTTCTTCTTTTTGATTGTTTCTCCGCTCTGGTTTAGCACCCGATTGTCAATACACCTCCGGACCGCTCCACAGCCCTAAAAATCAGGCGTCAGCACGATCCGTTTCATGGGTGGTGTCTTGTGCGCCTCGGCGAACGTCTCAGCAATGGTACTCATGGGCCGGGTTTCCACAAAGTTGCTCATATTTATCTTGCCAGTCAGGACCATATCCAACACAACCGGATAGTATTCAGGGAGGCATCCCCAGGTCCCGATCATCTCGGCATCAAAGGCCATCAACCGACCGATGGCGTACTCATTCTTGGCCAGCCCGAATCCTACCACGATGAGCTTGCCGGTGAACCCCAGAAGGGTCAGGGCAATGTCCTGGCCGCCCTTGGCGCCCGTAACCTCAAAGATCTTCCACCCGTAGTTGGGCAATTCGTTTTCCTTACAGATGCCCCTGAACTCCTTGGAAACCGCCTTGGCGTCCTTGTCTTTGGAATTGATGACAAAATCCGCCCCAAATTTTAGCGCCCGATCCAATTTCTCCTGGTTGCGCGCAATCCCGATAACGGTCTTGGCGCCCAGGGCCTTGGTGATCTGGCCCACATACTGGCCCACGCCGCCGGTAATCCCCACCACCACCACGTTGTCCCCCGGCTGGAGGTCGGCCCGTTTGGCGGCCTGATAGGGCGTCGTGGCCGCGTCCGCTACGACGGCCAGATGGGCCAGGGGAATATCCCCGCGGTTCTTGACCTCGCACAGGTCAATGTTGGGGACAGGGATATGACTCGAAAAACCTCCATAGATTCCAAGGCTGTTCCCGGGCATCTTCTGTTGCAGGCACCGGTTTCCCCGACCCGTCTTACAAAGGTAGCATTTGCGACAGGGCATCACTGCAGGGATGATCACCTCCTTGCCGATCCAGGCCTCATCTCCGGCCACCACCGTCCCTGAGATCTCATGGCCCAGGGTCAAGGGGGGCTTGCATACGGTGGGCACGCCATCATAGAAATAGCCCAGGTCGGTGTGGCACACGCCGCACCCTGCGACCTCCACCAGCACTTCTCCGGGCTCTAACTCGGGAACAGGGATCTCTGTCTTTACCAGCTTGCCGGGAGTGGTCTCCTTGGTTTCCCTGTTGAACGTGGTAGGTTGAACCATTTGCCATGTCTGAATTTTATCGGGTACTGTCATGACATCCTCCTTCAGTCTAATTGGGTTGATATTGTCTCAATACAAGCGGTTAAAGCCTGACAGAAATATCTGCGGAACCCGCGCCCGCCCCCATTGTTTGAAGCACAGATTATTCATGCAGACAAACAACATGGCCGCGCCGTATTGAGTAATTGCAAAGACAGGGCGTTCCTAAATCATCCCATACCCCCCGTCCACGCACAGGAGCTGACCCGTAATGTAGTTGCTTTCATCCGAGGCAAGGAACACAAAGGCCGGCGATATATCATCGGGCTCTGCAAATCGTTTCAAGAGGATGCGATTCATGTAGATTTCCCTTAACTTTTCGTCGGTCCGTATCTTCTCTGTCATATCGGTGGCCACAATGCCCAGGGAAATAACATTGCAGCAGACGTTGTAGCGGGCCAGTTCCCGGGCAATTGACTTCGTCATGCTGAGGATGCCCCCCTTGGCAGCGCTGTAATTGACCTGCCCTACAGTCCCCACCAGCCCGGCCACTGACATGACGTTGATGATCTTTCCGTTCTTCTCATCCTTCATATGGAGCCCGGCCGCCTGTGTGCACAGAAAAGCCCCTTTCAGGTGAATGTCAACCACCTGATCCCATTGCTCTTCACTCATCTTTAGAAGGAGCGCAGGCCGGGTAAACCCTGCGTTGTTGACCAGGATGTCAATCCTTCCAAAGGTCTCCACCGTAGCCCCTACCAGGTCTTTTGCATCCTTTTTCTGCGCCACATCCGCCCTGACAGCAATGGCCCTGCTTCCCATGCCTTCTACCGCGGCAACAACCTCGTTGGCCGCTGCCTCATTGGAGGTATAGTTAATCACCACCTGGGCACCCTCCTTGGCAAAACCAAGCGCCACCGCCTTTCCCACACCCCTGCTGCTTCCAGTTACCAAAGCCACTTTGTCTTTAAGTCTCATATGTTGCCCCCTCAAAATCGCTCCTGCTGATACAATATTGAACATCGCATGCCTACGATTGTCCCTGCCAACAAGATCATTGCCTTATAATTACATTGTAGTCACAATATAATCACGATGTCAATCGTAATGACTAAGCCCTTTCATGTCAAGAAAAATGAACCTCCTGATTTTGTGAAGGTTTTCTGTAATAGCTCAATCAACAGGGACAGGAGCGTTTTTCTGGCGCGACTGCCGGGAGGGCGCCGTCTCTTTGTGACTTATCAGTGGGGGAAGCCGCAGCCCGACGAATGCGAGAATGCCAAAGGGGCAAGCCTGCCCGCCATTGCCTTGTTACCCATGTTACTTCCTTCTGCCATCGCAGATCCACGGGACGAAAG
>JAGHEC010000413.1 GCA_021159525.1 Deltaproteobacteria bacterium
GGCTAACACGCTCCGTACGAAGCTCACGCCTTTTTCATAACCTCGCGAACTGTCTTGCCCAGGGTCCCGAGATCCTAAGCCACGGTAATGCCCGCGGCCTTGAGGGCCTTGATTTTGTCCCTGGCCATGCCCTGACCCCCAGAGACGATGGCCCCCGCGTGCCCCATCCGCCTCCCCGGCGGCGCAGTCTGCCCGGCAATAAAGGCGACAACCGGCTTATCAAAGGACTCCCGGATATACGCCGCAGCGTCTTCCTCACCTGTTCCCCCGATCTCTCCGATCATCACCACCCCTTTGGTCTGGTCATCTTCCTTGAACCGCTCCAGGTGATCTATAAACGTAGTTCCGATGAGGGGGTCGCCGCCGATCCCGATGCATGTGGACTGGCCAAGCCCCACACGGGTCAGTTGATCCACCACCTCGTAGGTCAGGGTTCCGCTCCTGGAGATGACCGCCATGGGCCCGGGTGTGTGAATAGGACCCGGCATGATCCCCACCTTGGTCTTCCCCGGCGAGATAATACCGGGGCAATTCGGTCCGATGAGGGCCGATCCCCTGTTCCGCAGGAATCCGATCACCTTTACCATATCGAGCACAGGGATCCCTTCGGTAATGCAGACAATAAGATCGAGCCCGGCAGAGCCCGCCTCAATAATGGCATCTGCTGCAAAGGGAGGCGGAACAAAGATACAGGAAACATTGGCCCCGGTCTGTTCCACTGCCCGTTTCACCGTGTTAAAGACCGGCACCCCTTCAACCTCACTGCCGCCCTTGCCCGGCGTTACCCCTGCAGCCACCACGGTCCCGTATTCCATCATCCGCTTGGTATGAAACGCGCCTTCGCGGCCGGTAATGCCCTGCACAACAACCCTGGTATGCTCATCAACCAATATGCTCATGATATCGCGCCCTGCCGGTCCTTAATCTTATCCACAGAGTTCGCAGATTTCGCATATGCCCATTTTCTGACGCGGCCTGACGGCCGCAACCAAACAGCACCCTCGCCGCCCGTGGGGGTCTCTGCCCAAGGGATGCAACAAAATGCGGCCGTATCGTCAGACGACCGCCCCGTGGCCCCGGATAATCTGTATGGAAAGGCAGCAAAGGCATACCGTACAAGGTTCTTGCAGCCCTTGGGCAGAGGCCCCCACGGCAAACTTCTTCGCACCTTGCACAGAAGTTACACGCAAAGACTCTAATTTTTGAGCCCCTTTTCAGAAACCTGCCTGGCCACGAGGGCCGCTGCCTTGGCCAGATCCTTGGCCACAAAGAACTTCAAACCGGACTCCTTGAGGATGGCCCGGCCCTCCTCCACATTGGTCCCCTCCATCCTGACAATCAACGGGACCTGGATCCCTGTTTTCCGGGCCGCCGCCACCACGCCCCGGGCCAGGACGTCGCACCTGAGGATGCCGCCGAAGATATTGATCATAATCGCCTTGACGCGCTCGTCCTTGAGAATAATCTCAACCCCCTTGGTGATCATGTCCTCGCTGGCCCCGCCACCCACGTCCAGAAAATTGGCAGGTTCGGCCCCCGCCATCTTGATCATGTCCATGGTGGCCATGGCCAGGCCGGCCCCGTTGACCATCACGCCGATATTCCCCTCCAGACGAATGTAATTAATGTGATACTTGTCCGCCATAAGTTCCAGAGGGTCTTTTTCCCTGGCGTCCTCCAACAGAAGGAGCTCCTTTTGCCGGTAAAGGGCATTGTCGTCGATATTGATCTTGGCATCCAGGGCATAGACCTTGCGATCCTTTGTCAGGGCAAGGGGATTGATCTCCACCAGGCTGCAGTCCAGGGTCATGAATATCTTGTAAACGCTCCCCATGACCGCCATGAGTGTCCGGACGGCCCCTATGGGAAGGGGCGGGTCCACATTATAAAGAAGGTTCCTTGCATTGTGGATCATCCACCCGGCTGCGGGGTCGATGGGTTCCTTCAGGATCACTTCAGACGAGCTGGCGGCAGCCTCTTCAATGTCCATGCCCCCGGCCGTGCTGAAGATCATGGTGGGGCAGGCCGTGGATCGATCCACAATCATGCCCAGATAGTATTCCCTGTCGATCTCGACCCCCTCCTCGATGAGAACCTGGTTCACAGGGATTCCATCGGGCCCGGTCTGCCGGGTCACCAGCCTATTGCCGAGGAGGGCCTCTGTGGCCGTAACCACCTCGTAAGGGTACTGGACCAGACGGATACCGCCCCCCTTGCCCCTGCCGCCGGCATGGACCTGGGCCTTGACCACCCACGGGGGGCCGTTGATGATCTGGGCGGCCTTTGTGGCCTGATCCACCTCTGTGACCAACTGCCCGTTGGGAACGGTTATCCCGGATTTTCCCAGAATATCCTTTGCCTGGTATTCATGTAGTTTCATGATAAAATCCTGTTGTCGGCTTCCGGTTGGATCCTGAGGTGGAGAGGGAGCGGCTTGCTCCGTTCATTTTTATGTTTGTATTATCCCTTGGCAGGATTGTCAAGGAATGTTTGGCCGTGGCGGCAATTCTAATTATGGCCCCCCGTAGGGGAAAAATCTCCACTTCAAGCGCGCAACAGGGTGAGTTTCGGCGTTGTTCTGATATATTGGGGGATAAAACACGCATACAAAGGCATGCCAGTCCCACCACAGTATTCAAAATGAGAGTTGCCGGGGCTTATGGAATTATCTTGACACCTGGCAGGGTTTTTCGCATACTCCATCTTTCCAAAATGCTCCTGTTGCAATGGTCGGTTCGTCACCCCTCTCCCACGCAGAGCAGCAGTTCTCATTATGAAGTCCGCCTGGAGTCAAAATGCCGTGAAAGGCATCTTGCCCCGAGTTTTCGCGGCCTGGAACCTGTTTTCTCGAGATTGTTTCCCCAAAATGAGAATTGCGGCACGCGGAGTGTGGCCATCCGACATCTCAGGGGCTTGTGGCGCCGCCGCTCAAGTTTTGTCTTTGTAATCTTCAAAATGGGCATGCGCGTGAACCGGCCTCTTTCTGATTGAGACAGGCCCCTGCTTCCTTTGCAACGCCCATACTGAAAAAGGGCGTAACAGCTCAATAAATGGGGGCAGAAGGGTTTTTCTGACGCGACTGCCGGGAGGGCGCCGTCTCTTTGTGACTTATCAGTGGGGGAAGCCGCAGCTCGACGAATGCGAGAATGCCAAAGGGGCA
>JAGHEC010000005.1 GCA_021159525.1 Deltaproteobacteria bacterium
AACGCCGCCGAAGGCGCTCATGGGGAGCCGGCCATCCTCGCGTCTGAGATAGGGATGGAAATTAGTCCCTCCCGGAACAGACGTCCAGAGTCTTTCAATGATCTCTATGTCCCCGGGCCCGGGGACAACGACCTTCTCCCGCATATGCCCCACTACCTCGTCAAAGAGGAGGATCACCGGAGTGCGGTAGGTCTCGGCAATGTTAAAGCCCTCCACGGTCATGAGAAACACGTCCTGGAGGTTGGATGCGGTCAGGGTGACGATGGAATGGTCGCCATGGGGGCCCCACCGGGCCTGGTTCAGATCGCCCTGGGCAACGGCCGTGGGAAGACCAGTGCTGGGGCCGGCCCGCTGCACATTGACGATTACGGATGGAACCTCGGCCATGACCGCATATCCAACCGCCTCCTGCATGAGCGAAAACCCAGGGCCGCTGGTGGCGGTCATGGCCTTCAGCCCAGTCAGAGAGGCCCCGATGACAGCGCAGAGGGACCCGATTTCATCTTCCATCTGGATGAATGTCCCCCCTGTATCCGGAAGCCTCTTTGAAAGGATTTCGGCAATCTCTGTGGAGGGCGTGATGGGATAGCCTGCATAGAATTGGAGCCCCGCATAGAGGGCTGCTTCGGCAATCACCTCGTTTCCCTGCATAAATCGTACATCAGGATTTTCAGAATTCATTTCTCCACCAGTTCAATGGCGATGTCCGGGCACCTCATTTCGCAGATCCCGCATCGCTTGCACCTGTCGGGAAAGGCCCAGCAGGCCTTTTCCTTGTCATCCAGAACCAGTGCTTCACCCGGGCAAAAGGCAACACAAATGCCACACCCCTTGCACCAGTCCCTGTTGATCACGATAGTTCCTTCTTTTTTCATAACCTCGGTCCCCGTTCGCGCCGATCTCCCGGGATCATGGCGTATCCGGCTGAAAAGATCCGGCCCCATTTCCCCAAAGGCCAGCAACCTCCAGCCGGTCCCCCACCCCTTGCACGGTCAAAACCAGATCAAACAGATCCCGCTGAAGGCAGAAGATCGGGTCTTCCCTCGGCAGGTAGTCCCGGGTCCCTGAAAGGAATTTCCGGGCCGTCCGCTGAAATACCACTTTGCGCAAGGTCTCGACCGGATCATAAGGCCTGCCTGTCAGGAGATGTTCCAGGTAGTCCGCGCATGCCTCGTCTTCAGGGGCCGGCCGTTCGGCCCTCTCGCCCATGGCCACCAGGCTGACCTCCTCCGGATTTTTGCCCTTGATATAATCGGCGACGGCCCCTGCCACGACAAAGCTTCCCAGGATGACTTCGTCCGCCCTTTTGAAGGCCGCGCTCGCCCCGGCAACCCCTGCGGTGCTGCGATGAACCACTGTCTTTCGCCTGAAAAAGGCCTCCCCTTTTTGAATAATGTGGGTGGGTGAATTCCCCAGATCAGCCCCTTCAATGGGCGTCTCGTTGACCTCGCCTATGAGAACAAACCCGGGATTTTCGCGCTTGAGCATAAGCGCTTTTGCAGTGTCCGCCTCCAGGATAACCCGCCGTGCGCCGAAATGAAAAAACAGGGGGGCGCATGAAAAGGCCCTGAACACATCGATGATAACGGCAAGGCCTTCGGCTTCCCGGGCCCCCGGCCCGCAGCTTTTTCTTATCACCTTCATTTTCACGCCACACCTTCCGGCCCTCCCTTTTTTGGCCCGAAAGGTCAATCCGATAAATAATGCTCTACTGTAGATAGTACTCGTATTTATTTGATATAAGGCGTATTTATATCTCTGTCTTCAACGGCATTCCCCCCTTTTATGCGGGCTTACGATACCCCGGCCCGGTTTTTTCTGCTGAAGATCTTCTCCTTGTCTCTTTTGCGTCGCACCAAATAAAACCTGAAGGCGATCACCAGGATCGGGAAAAGGATGAATACCACGTCGTCGCCGGATTCCGGCGACAGGTCGGGCACAAAATAATAGACAATGCCCCCCAACAAAAGACTGATCCTAAGGGCCCTTCCATAGCCAATAAAGGTAAAGATGCGCAAGAAGGAAAGGAAACAGAGAGTCCAGAACAAAAAGAGCAGAACATTTGCCAAATACCGGTATCGGGAAGGAATCCAATCAGAGAGCATGTGCAGGAAACCTTCAATGAAGCCGCTTGTCTTCTTGAACTTCATCCGAATCACGTCGCCGACGGTGGCCCCATCATCCAGGTAGACGCCGGCGGGGATCAAGAAATTGAGGGTAAAGGCTGCACCTTCTTTATTGAGTCGGGCATTGGTTTTGTTGAAAGGGAGCTGAAGAACATATCTCCCTAAAACAAGGCCCCCGCCGCACAAACCCGCCAGTAAAATCAGGAGAATAATCTGGAGAATGCCCTTTTTTGTGCTCATGGCAGCGTCCGGACAAAAAGGATGAAATCAGAATCATCCCTGGTACAATAATTTGTAACCGTTCACGGGGGCTTGAGATCTCCTTGTTACATTGATATGAGAAAATCGTATCAGCTCAATAATTCGGGGGACAACACCGAAGTGCCGGGGCAGGAGGATTTATCTCCCGCCCCGGGCCTCCGGGCTGAGTCGACCGAAGCGAGCGAAAAAGAAACCGCTTGCTCCCGGCAGTCGCGCCAGAAAAACCCTCCTGCCCCTGTTCGTTGAGCTATCGCGTAAGGCAGACAATCCCAAATTTGACCAAAAATCACCCGTGAACGGTTACAATTTGTTTAAGCCATTACCCGGCCAAAGGGGCCTTGACCGCCAGGCACGACATGCCTGTCATTTCAGGGGTCTCTTGCGCTAAGTCCTCATGTCTTGCAAAAAAATCCAGGGCCGTTCGGACATATTCCTCGGGCCGGTATTGATAGGTGTTATGTCCGCACTTGGGGAGTACGGCCAGTTCGCCCTGCGGCAGGCTCCGATACATGGCCACCCCCTGTTCCACCTCGAAGATCGAACTGCGATCCGGGTAAAGCACCAGGGTCGGGCATCGTACTGAAGATAGAACCGGCCTCAAATCAAATATTCCTGTTCCATATGCCCCTCCAAACCGTCGAAACTGATTAAACAGGACCTCTGCCCTTTCGCCATGCCATTCTGTCATCTTTTGCCGCAATTCAACGTCCAGCTCGGCAAAGGCCATGGGGAAATGCGATGCATTCTTTTCCACCATGGGCACGCGGCTGAAGCACTGGGTGCTCGAAATTACCATGCTCTCCACCTGATCCGGATGCCGCGCCGCATAATCCGCACCCACAACGCCCCCCTCGCACTGACCAATAATATGAAACCGTTTTATGCCCATGGCACTGATCAGACAATGCATCTCCTCAACGCTCTCGGTTCGGAAACGATCGCTTACATAAAAATCCATAAATCCCTGACCCGCTTCTGATCGGCCATAGCCCCTTCGATCGTACATGAGCAACCGATATCCCTTTTTAAGAAAGGCAGGGCAAATGTCCTTCCAGATCTTGGTGCAACCCATGCCGTGATGGAGAAACACAATGTCCCCTTTTTCAGTAGCGTCGCCATAACATTCATAGTAGATCAGGATTCCGTTTATCCTCTCATGCGGCATGCCTTCCCCCTCCCCATCGCCAGTGCCTTATCACGGATCATCCATACTATTATCCTATTCTTAATCAGGGCTAACGTCTCAAAAAACGCAGACTGGAATCGAATATGTCGTTTGGAATGCACAAGAACGGCCTTGATGGCAGCATAGTCGAGGACATTGCGATTGGCAAGGCATTACAGCCACGGTAAAGTTGTTCTAACCGCGAAATCCAATAAAAATCTGTAGTTGTGACGAAGGTTCAATGTAACAGCTCAATATTTAGGGGAAGCACAGTGAAGGTACCGCCGGGGCAGGAGGGTTTTTCTTCCGCTCCGGGCCTCCGGGCTGGTCTCTTCAGTGACTTATCTGCGGGGGACACCCGCCTGCCAAGGCCAATTGAGCGTTCTTGCCAAGACTTTCGTCCCGTG
>JAGHEC010000376.1 GCA_021159525.1 Deltaproteobacteria bacterium
GGGGGGCCGTCCACCACTACAAATTGGTTTTCGTTTTGAATATCTGCGTATTCGATTCCGTCCCGCACAAAGCGGATGGTCTGATCCTCTAATTTCGCTTCATAGACGCCGGGTCTCAGGTCGAATCCTCGTACAGATCTGCCATGGGGGGGAAAGAAGATGAGTAGATGACTTCCCTTGAGGGGCAGTTGGTATTGCCGGTTCAACTCGGCCACGTCAAACTGGCAGGGAAGATTCAAGAATGTGATGAGGTGAAAGATGTCCAGGGGGATGATCCCGTTTTGGTTGTGGAGAAAAGAGAGCATGGGGAAGGCCCCGGTAAAGCGGGGATTGATCTCAAGGGGGTAAACTGTTTTTGTCCTTTCATTGATTACAAAATCAATCCCCAATATCCCGCGATAGCCCAGGGACGCCACAAAGTCCCCGATCTTCCGGGCCTGCGTCATGGCTGCCTCTCGAACCGTTGGGGTCCAAGCGTTTCCGTCCCATACATGGCCGCAGAAGATGCCCTTTTCAATAGGAGTTGCGCAGTAAGGCACATCGATGAGCTGCCTCTGAAGCCCTGATATCAGGATGCCGTTTTGGGTCACACAGACCGCCGCGCTGACGGAGGCCCCCTTGATCAGTCTCCGTACCAGGATGGTCTTGAGGCGCGCCCCCCGCCAGACATTCCCTTTGAGCCGTTCCCTGAGGCTGTCGTAGTCTTGGGCCGAGCGGATAAAAAAGGTCCCTCTCCCGCCTCCCCGGGCAATGTCCGGGAGTTGGATCACGATCTCGGGTCCAAGCTCTCTTGTCCATGACCTATAGCTTTTTTCATGAAGAACCGCCACAGGCCAGATAGCGCCCGGGACCCGGGAGAGATGCAGGTTTTCAGCCATCTCCTGAAAAAAAGCCCTTTCCCTGAGCCTGAGGCGCAGGGCCGAAGGGTTGGCCAGGAGGATCCAGCCTTCTTTTTCTGCCAGGTCTTCCAGTTTTGGATAGCTCTGGTATAGGAGGAGATGCCTTGGATCTGGCAGGGACTTTAAATAGTCTCTTGTCCGTGCATGGGCAAGGAGAGCCCCGGAATTGCGGCTGTCTGCCGGTAATCCGCCTCCTGCCTCTTCGAGACAGAACACATCCGCCCTGCGCCTCAGAAGTGGAAGGTCCGCGGTTTTACTGAGGGCGACTACATGATAGGAATCCAGGAAAATGGAGGGGGCGATCCGTGGGAAGGCCGTCATGCCGACCCCAATTATAGAACCCGCAGAACCCAGGAGCAGGGCTTTGATCTGCCCGGCTTGGTGCAGATATGTTCCAGCTCCCACATTAGGGCTGGACCTGACCGAATCAGACGCCTTTGTTGGAGACATGGGGAAGGAAGGACGTTTGCTCAGGATCGCTCCCCTCGCGGAAGCAGGCCACCATTCGGCCATCATCCAAAGGGGTCAACCCGGGCTTTTTTCGAGGGCATATGGCGTCATCGGCAACCGCACACACGGGATAAAAAATGCACCCTTTGTCTTTTCCGGCCTCACGACGCTTGGCCAGAAGGGTCCCATACAGCTTGGCCTCCTTGGCATGGCCGAACTTGGGGACTGCATCGATGAGGGCCTGGGTATAGGGGTGCCTCGGGTTTTGAATGACCGCTTCTGCAGGCCCCAGCTCCATGAGATTGCCCCGGTAGATAACTGCGATGCGGTCGCAGATGTATCGGGCCGCGGCCAGGCTGTGGGTAATGAACATCTGGGTGACGCCAAGGTCTTTCCTCATGGCCAGGAGGATGTTGAATATCTGGGCTGAAATGGAGGCATCCAGCATGGAGGTTGGCTCGTCCGCGATGACGAATTCGGGATTCAGCACCATGGCCCTGGCAATGGCCACCCTCTGGCGCTGGCCTCCGCTGAGCCGATGGGGATATCTGAAGAGAAAATCATCAGGCGGCGAGAGACCCACCGCCTTTAAGATTTCTTTGACTTTGGCCTTCCTTTCGGAAGCATTCCCCATCCTGTGAATCTTCAAGGGCTCGGACACCGTGTCATAGACCGAGCGCTGGGGGTTCAAGGATTGGTAGGGGTCTTGAAAAATCATCTGGACCTTGCGGCGAAAGGCCTTTAGAGATCTGCCTTTGAGGCCGGTTACCTCGCGGTTCTCCATGAAAATGCGCCCTGAGGTGGTTTCCTCAAGGCTGACAACGAGCCTCCCTGCAGTGGTCTTGCCGCTTCCGCTCTCTCCCACAAGGCCGAATATCTCTCCCTTGAATATATCCAGTGAGATACGGTTGAGCGCAACAACATCCTTTCCCGGGCTCCGGAACAGGTTTCCCTTGCCCCTGTAAATCTTGCTGACGTTTCTGATCTGGAGGATAGGTTTGTTTTCGTCTGTTGTTTTCACGTATTGCGTTTCCAATTGCAGTTTTTCAGCATTTGCAGCAGAGCGCCCGGTGTGTTTCGTCAATCTGAACCCACTCAGGGCGCGTGGTCCTGCATGCAGGTTGGGCCTCGGGGCAGCGGTCGCAAAAGCGGCATCCCTCAGGCGGGTTGATCAGATTGGGCGTCTCCCCCGGAATCGGGGTCAGGTCGCTCTTTTTGCCAACAAGCGTGGGAAAGGACGAGAGCAGGGCCTTGGTGTAGGGGTGGGCCGGCGATTCGAATACAGCCTGCCATGGCCCGAACTCCACCATCTGGCCTGCATACATGACGCCGATGTCATGGCACATATCGGCCACAATGGAGATGTCATGCGAAATGAATATGATGCCGATGTTAAATTCCTGCTGCAACCATCGCACCTCTTCCAGTATCTGGTGCTGGACAATGACATCCAGGGCCGTGGTGGGCTCGTCGGCAATGATCACCTTGGGTCGGCAGGCCAGGGCCATGGCAATGATCGCCCGCTGCTTCATCCCGCCGCTGTACTGGTGCGGATAATCTGTGATGCGTTCCCGGGGAATCCCCACCAGATCGAAAAGCTCCTCAACCCGGGCCTTGGCCGCTTCCTTTTCGAGGGAGGGGTTGTGGACCAAAATGGCCTCGGCAATCTGGTTGCCCACCCGTTGTACCGGATTTAAGGCATTCATGGCCGCCTGAAAGATCATGGCCATCTCCCGCCAGCGGAAGTGGCGTTTGTCCTCTTCCGACATGGTCAAGGTATTTCTTCCTTCGAGTAAGATGCGGCCGTTTTTGACTGAACCATTGGGGGGGAGGAGGCCCATCAGGGCCATGCCGATGGTGGTCTTACCGCAGCCCGATTCACCCACCAGGCCCAGAGACTGGGCATGTTCCAGGACAAAGGAAACCCTTTCTACGGCCTTGAGGCAGCCCTTGCGCGTATTGTAGCCGACACTCAGATTTTGCACTTCCAGCAGGGCCATTAGTCTGTCTGGTCCTCCTTCCTCAGCCTCGGGTCGAGGACCTCGTCCATGGCCCTTCCCAACATGTAGAAAGAAAGGGTGATTAAAGAGATGCACATGCCCGGGGGGAGCAGCCAGTAGGGGGCCTTGAACATATGGCCGGTCTTCCACACCCACTGGAGCATCATGCCCCAGCTCACAGTGCCGGGATCCCCGAATCCCAAAAAGGCGAGGGCCGCCTCGGTAATAATGGCGGCCGTGACCCGAAAGGTCATAAACAGGAAGGCCAGGGGCAGGACATTCGGCATGATATGTTGAAAGATGATCCGGAAATGGGAGGCCCCCGCCACCTTGGCCGCCTCGATAAAGGGCCGCTGCTTCAAGGACAGGGTCTGCCCTCGGATGATTCGCGAGACCCCGGGCCAGCGGAAGAGGGCGATGATCAGGACAATAGTCCAGATGTTGAGCTGGCCGAAAATAGCGGCCAGGATCAGGATCACCAGGAGGGTCGGCATCACCATGATCATATCGGCCAGGCGCATCAGAAGCGTGTCAATGAACCGGCCCATATAGCCTGCGGTCATGCCGATGGCCACCCCTATCACGATGCTCATGACCGCTGCGGAAATGCCTACCATAAAGGCTACCCGGGCCCCTGCCAGCAGTTGGCTCAGGATATCCCGGCCCATGAAGTCCGTGCCGAGCCAGTGCCGCAGGCTGGGGGGCGTGCAACAGGTAATGTCGGGATCGACGCCGGTCATGGGATTGTACATGGGATCGATCCATGGGGGGATATAACTGCACACTGCCATGAGGGCGAACAGAACCAGGAGGGCAAGCCCGATCCTGCCCAGGAGGCTCTGTTTGAAAATAGACCATCCCTCCAGGAAACTGTTGAACAGGGGAAATCTTTCTCTGACTGTCATGGAATCAGTAAAGCCCCCTTTTGCCCTGGCCGATGTCAATACTGTGAGGCATGGCAGCTCACCTCGGATGCTTTCTTAATAGCGTATGCGCGGGTCCAGATAGGCATAAAGCACATCCACCACCACATTGGACACCAGGACCACTGCGGCGATCAGGAGAAATGAAGCCTGGGCCAGCGGATAATCGTTTTGGCTCACCGAAAAGACCAGTTCTCTCCCGATGCCGGGCCAGGTGAAGACCGTCTCGGTCAATGCCCCTCCGTTGATGGAAAAGGCCAGGCTCAGCCCGACGCTGGTCACGACGGGCAGGGCTGCGTTGGGCGCGGCATGCCGATCCCGGATCACCTTTTCCTCCAGCCCCTTGGCCCTTGCCGTCAAGATATAGTCCTCTTTCAGGGTCTCCAGCATGCTGCTCCGCATGATCAGCAGATAGGCCCCGAAGTGAATGAGAAACAGCGTGAACAGGGGAAGGACCATGTGATACATAACATCCAGGGCCTTGGCGATAAAACCTGCATCCGGGTCTAACCACACATCCTCCGAGATCATGCCGGTAATGGGGAACCAACTGAATTTATAAGAAAACAACCAGATCAGGATCAACGCGAGCCAAGGCAGGAACAGGGTATGAGTGACCAGTGCGCCAATGGTCAGGATAGAATCGGTCTTCTTGCCCTTGTGCCATGAAGCGATTTTCCCCAAAAATACCCCCACCAGGGCCGAGAGGATAATGGAGGTGGTGAACAACAGGATGGTGTTGGGGAGGCGATTCCAGATGATCTTGACCACCGGTTCCCCGTAATGAAATGAAAACCCGAAATGACCGGTGAAAAAATTCTTTAGATATATCAGGTATTGCACGCCCAAGGGCTTGTCCAGTCCCAGCTCCACCTTGAGGCGTTGAGCGTCCTCAGGCGTCATGTCAGGATCCACCATTCGGGACACCGGATCGCCCGGCGCCAGGCGAAACAGGAGAAAGAGGACCGTCAGGATGATAAAAAATATGATGACGACCTGGATCAACCTCTGGCCGATATATTTTCTCAGATCCATATTCCCTCTTAACAGGGTGTCTTAGAAACGCTTTCCTCTATGCACATGACCTGCCTGGCGGCAGGCTGACTTTGCATAAAAGTTATTGCGAGCCCGGGGGCGGCCGCCGAGCGCTCCGTACGCATTTTGTTGTCCCGCCGCCCAAGGTTTCACCCCAAGTCCTACAATGTTATGCCCGCGCGGGGGGTCACTGCCTCCCCTCCAAGACGGGACAAAAACCGGTTACAGCTCTTGGGAACGGCGGCAGGGCGTTGGAGTTCGTTCTGAACCAGTCCCAAGGACAGTCTTTCATAAGACGGTAGTCCTTTGCCGCCTTTCCATAAAGGCTATTACGAGTCAGGGGGGGTCGCCGAGCGCTCCGTACGCATTTTGTTGTCCCGCCGCCCAAGGTTTCACCCCAAGTCCTACAATGTTATGCCCGCGCGGGGGGTCACTGCCTCCCCTCCAAGA
>JAGHEC010000452.1 GCA_021159525.1 Deltaproteobacteria bacterium
CACGGGACGAAAGTCTTGGCAAGAACGCTCAATTGGCCTTGGCAGGCGGGTGTCCCCCGCAGATAAGTCACTCAAGAGACCAGCCCGGAGGCCTGGAGCGGAAGAAAAATTCTTCTGCCCCGGCACTAGGTTCGCAGTTATCCCACTAATTATTGAGGTGATACCGTTCCGTTTTCAGATTTTTCAGGACGTATGAAACCTGGCGTTTTTTCTCGACCGCTGCTGAACAGCTTTGCGGTCTGTCCGAGGCTGCCATCTATGGAATGTAGGCTTTTATTGGCTCTGATCGGCCAGCGACAAACGGAGAGAACAGATGAATCTTGTTGAACTTAAGGAAATGAAGATCAGCCAGCTCACAGAGATGGCTAAGGAGTTTAATATTGAGGGGGCCTCTGGAATGCGGAAGCAGGATTTGACCTTTGCCCTGCTGCAAGCTCATTCAGCCCGGAACGGTTTGATATACGGAGAGGGGGTGTTGGAGATTCTCCCGGATGGTTTTGGGTTCCTGAGGGCCCCCGATGCCAATTACCTTCCCGGTCCCGATGATATTTATATCTCTCCCTCACAGATTCGTCGGTTCAACTTGAGGAAGGGCGACACGGTCTCCGGACAGATCCGGCCCCCCAAGGAGTCGGAGCGCTATTTCGCCCTGCTGAAGGTCGAAAAGGTGAACCATCAGGATCCGGAGATATCCCGGGAGAAGATCCTTTTCGATAATCTGATCCCCCTGTATCCGGACCAAAGAATCCAGCTGGAGACCTCGCCTGACAATTATTCCACGCGGGTCATGGACCTCATGACGCCTATCGGAAAGGGACAGCGGGGCCTGATCGTGGCCCCCCCCAGGACCGGGAAGACCATGCTCCTGCAAAATATCGCCAATGCCGTGTCGACCAACGACAAGGATATCTACAAGATCGTTCTCTTGATCGACGAAAGGCCGGAAGAGGTCACGGACATGGCCCGGTCTGTAGATGCCGAGGTGATCAGTTCGACGTTTGACGAGCCTCCGCACCGCCATGTCCAGGTTGCTGAGATGGTTATCGAGAAGGCCAAGCGACTGGTAGAGCACAAGCTGGACGTTCTGATCCTATTGGACAGCATTACGCGGCTGGCCCGGGCCTACAACTCCGTTGTGCCACCCAGCGGAAAGATCCTCTCGGGTGGGCTTGACTCCAATGCACTTCACAAGCCCAAGCGTTTCTTCGGAGCGGCCCGAAATGTGGAAGAGGGCGGCAGCCTCACCATCATTGCCACGGCCCTTATCGACACGGGAAGCCGGATGGATGAGGTGATATTTGAAGAGTTCAAGGGGACGGGCAATATGGAAATCCATCTGGATCGCAAATTAAGTGACAGACGCGTCTTTCCCTCTATTGACATAAATCTGTCAGGGACCCGTAAGGAAGAATTGCTCTTAGACGAGGCGGATCTCAACCGCATCTGGATCTTGCGTAAGCTCCTGGCCCCTCTCACCCCGGTGGACAGCATGGAATTCCTGCTTGAAAAAATCAAGGGAACAAAGGATAATAAAGAATTTCTGGCATCTATGAGCGATTAATTTTGATGTGGAGATAACAAAATGAAAAAGGGAATTCATCCGAAATATTACAAAACCACGGTGCGGTGCGCCTGCGGCAACGAATTTGAGACCGGTTCCACTGTCAAGGAAATCAATATTGAAATCTGTTCAAAATGCCACCCGTTTTTTACGGGGAAGCAGAAATTAGTGGATTCGGCGGGAAGGGTTGAACGTTTCAGGAAGAAATATGCTGATTTCAACAAGGCCCGGTCGGAAAACAACGCTTCCGCCTGAGGGGGTGAAGCGTCCAACCGCGTGGGACACTCTCGATACCCAAGATCCCTCTATCCCCCATTCCTGTTTCACTGTCTTGCCTGACAGCATCCGGCCCCGGGCCTCCATGCCGGAGTGGTGTTTTTGACCGTTCGGCAAATGGCTCCGGCCAGCACACGTCTGTTTTACGGGGCGGACTAAAGAGACTTCCGTGCACTGCGAAAAAGCTATCAGTTGAGGATTACGGCAATGTTTGCCAAAATAGAGGAACTTGAAACACGCTACAATGAGCTGGAAGCGGATCTGGGGAGTCCCGAGATTATCCGGGATCAAAAGACATATCAGACCTATGCCCGGGAACACAGCGCCCTGGCGCCCATCGTGAACTGCTTCAGGGAGTTTAAGTCGCTTCAGAATGAGATCAAGGGCAACCGCGTGCTGTTGGAGGATCCCGACCCTGAAATCAGGAATTTGGCCAAGGAAGAGATCGATGCCCTGGAAGAAAGACTTTCGCAGGTCGAACGGGAGCTCAAGATCCTCCTGATCCCCAAGAATCCGAACGATGATAAGAACATCCTTTTGGAGATACGAGCGGGTACAGGGGGGGAAGAGGCCGCTCTGTTTGCCGCGGACCTTTTCCGGATGTACAGCCGCTATGCGGAGATAAAAGGCTGGAAAACGGAGATCCTCAGCCAGCACCTGACAGGAATAGGGGGGATCAAAGAGATCATCGTCCTGGTGGAGGGTCAGAAGGTCTACAGCCGGCTTAAGTATGAAAGCGGGGTCCACCGGGTCCAGCGGGTGCCCGAGACCGAAACCCAGGGCCGAATTCATACGTCGGCGGTTACTGTGGCCATCCTTCCGGAAGCAGAGGAAATCGATGTGGAAATAGATCCTGAAGACCTGCGGATCGACGTTTTCCGCTCTTCGGGGCCCGGGGGCCAGCATGTGAACAAGACCGCCTCGGCGGTCCGAATTACCCACTTGCCCACCGGGCTTGTAGTGACCTGCCAGGATGAGAAGTCCCAGCATAAGAACAAGGCAAAGGCCATGAAGGTCCTGCGGTCGCGGCTCCTGGACATGGAGACATCAGAGCAGCAGTCCAAGATCTCCGAGGAACGCCGGACCATGGTCGGTTCCGGCGACAGGAGCGAGAGAATACGTACGTACAATTTTCCACAGGCAAGGGTGACCGATCACAGGGTGGGGCTCACCCTCTACAAGTTGGAGGCCCTCTTGCAGGGAGAACTGGATCTGGTCATTGATCCCCTCATTACCCACTTCCAGACGGAGGCGCTCAAAAAGGCCAGCGAAAACTGAGACGCAAATGTCTCCAAAGATATGGCAGATTAGAGAGCTCCTCAATGTGTCGAGCCGGTATCTCAAAGACAAGGGAATCGAAAACCCCCGTCTGAACGCTGAAGTCCTCCTGGCCCATCAGCTTCATATGAAGCGGGTTGATCTGTATCTCAACTTCGATCAGCCGCTCACCGAGGCCGAGCTTTTCGCCTACCGATGCCTTATCAGGCGCCGGGTCGGTCACGAGCCCCTGCAGTACATCACGGGTGTGCAGGAGTTCTGGTCCCTGAATTTTGCCGTAGATCCGCGGGTATTGATCCCGAGATCTGAGACCGAGCTCATTGTGGAGCAGGCCCTTTTGTTCGAAGAGGGAATTGCGCTGGAAAATCGACCCGTTCGGATCTTGGATCTCGGAACCGGGTGCGGCGCCATCGCCATTGCCGTGGCGAGAGAACTCCCCCATGCCGTGGTCTGGGCAACGGACATCTCCCATCAAGCCCTGAACGTGGCCCGGACCAATGCATCCACACATGGAGTATCAGACAGGGTCTTCTTTTGTCAGGGAGATCTCTGGGGGGCG
The DNA here is from genome assembly GCA_021159525.1 of Deltaproteobacteria bacterium. GTDB lineage: Bacteria > Desulfobacterota > DSM-4660 > Desulfatiglandales > Desulfatiglandaceae > AUK324. The sequence goes on from JAGHEC010000452.1 coordinate 3,675, forward strand.
ATTCCGCGGGGAACAGACGGTTTTGACTTGATTCTTTCCAATCCTCCCTATGTCTCTGTGGAGGAATACGCGGCTCTTTCCCCGGAGGTTCGGGATCATGAACCGCGTCTGGCCCTGGAGGCCGGGGATGGCGGGACCTATTTTCTGAAAAGGATGATCAAGGATGGGCACTGTTTCCTCAAGCCCGGCGGGTGGATTGTCCTGGAAATGGCGCCCTGGCAGACGGAACAAGCCCTCGATCTTATCGCCGAAACAGGAAAATACGGGCAGAAAAGGCGGATCAAAGACTACAGCCGGCAATATCGTGTCGTGGCCGCGCAACAATTGAGGAATTAAGAGATTTGGGGATTTACCATGATAATCATAATGGGGTGTGATCATGGCTGCATCAGAGAAAAAGGGATGGCGATCCAAACTGGTACCGGCCGACAAGGTCCTTTCCAAGATCCGGCCCGGCATGAGCATCTTTTTGGGAACCGGCGTGGCAGAGCCGCGGACCCTGGTTAGCAGCCTCTTGGGCTCTGACGCCGGCAACCTGCGGGATTTGGAATTCATCCAATTGGTGAGTTTCGGGGAGGCTGTCTCCATTGCAGAAGAAGACACGCAGAAATTCCGGCTCAAGACCTTTTTTTCCGGGTGGGTGGCCAGCGAGGCCATTACCGCGGGCCGGGTAGACCTGATTCCCACCCCGTTTTCCCGGATCCCCCACCTGATCGAATCGGGAATCATCAATGTAGATGCGGCCTTTATCCAGATTACGCCGCCGGATGATGCGGGATATTGCAGTCTGGGGCCTTCTATCGATGCGGCCCGGCAGGCCATGGCCCATGCCTCCCTGGTGGTGGGCGAGATCAATGAGCGGGCTCCCCGGACCCTGGGAGATACGTTCGTTTGCATTGATGATTTTGATTATTTGGTGCATGGCGTTTATCCGCCTATCTACTTTCCCCGCTGGCCGGTGGACGATGTGATTGAAAAGGTGGGTGCTAATGTGGCTTCCCTGATCCAGAACGGGAGCTGCATCGCCTTTTCCGTGGGTTCTCTGTTCGAGTCCCTGGCCAGTCACCTGACAAGGAAACGCCACCTGGGTATCCACTCGCCGTTCTTTACCGACGCCCTGATGGACCTGGTCAGGAGCGGGGCGGTCAGCAACCGGCGTAAGGGTATATTCTTAGGCAAGTCGGTGACGGCCTATGCTATCGGTACGGAGGAGCTGATGCGTTGGCTCCACCGGAATCCGCTTATTGAATTTCAGGGGATCGACGTGGTGGCAGACCCCAAGAGAATCGGGGCCAATGACAATTTTGTTGTGGTGTTGCCTGCCCGAAAGGTGGATCTCACCGGCGGCATTGCCCTCCACAGCGGGAGAGGAAATGTAGGGGCCGGGCCGGGGGAGGCCCAGGAATTTTTCAATGGGGCCGCCTTTTCGAGGGGAG
>JAGHEC010000029.1 GCA_021159525.1 Deltaproteobacteria bacterium
GCCCGGAGGCCCGGAGCACAAGAAAAATCTTCCTGCCCCGGTGGTACGGTCTCTGTTATCCCCCCAATTATTGAGCTGATGCGACTTTCTCATATCAGTGTATCAGGGAGATCTCAAGAGCCCGTGAACGGTTACTGCAAGTGTTTGGCTGTTTGCTTGCGAAGGCGGATGGCCTTGGGGGTGATCTCTACCAGTTCATCCTCATTGATATAGGCGATGCACTCCTCCAGGCTCATCTGGGTCGGGGGGGTCAGGATCACGTTTTCGTCCGAGCCGGAGGCCCGCACATTGGTCAGTTTCTTTCCTTTTGCCGGATTGACCACCAGGTCCTGGGGACGGCAGTGTTCGCCTATGATCTGGCCCTGATAGACGCGGACCCCAGGTCCGTAAAAGAGCCTGCCGCGCTCTTGAAGGTTGAACAGGGCATAGGCTACGGTGGTGCAGGGTTCCTTGGCCACGATGACGCCCTTGGTGCGGGTCCTGATGTCGCCGGCAAAAGGAGCGTATTCCAGGAAGCGGTAGTTCATGACGCCCATGCCCCGAGTGTCAGCCAAGAACTCCGACCGGAACCCGAGAAGCCCGCGAGTGGGGATCTTGTAGATCAGGCGGACCATCCCGTTTTCTTGGTTCATTTCCAGCATCTGGCCCTTGCGCACGCCCAGCTTCTCGATGACCGTGCCCATGGTCCCCTTATCCACATCCACGGTCAGTTCCTCGAACGGCTCCAGAGTCCTTGCGTTTTCTTCCTTCATGATGACCTGAGGCCGGGTGATCTCGAACTCATACCCCTCCCGACGCATCTTTTCGATCAGGATGGAGAGATGGAGTTCGCCCCGGCCCGAGACCCTGAATCCCCGGCTCCCTTCCAGCTCCTCCACCCGGAGGGCCGCGTCCGAGAGGGCCTCCCGGCGCAGGCGTTCGGTGAGGCGTCGGGATGTGGCGTAGGTCCCTTCGGTCCCGGCAAAGGGCGATTCGTTGGGACGGAGATGGATGGAAATAGTGCAGGGGTCGATTTCCATGGGGGGAAGGGGCATAGGCCGGTCCGGGTCGGTGAAGGTCACGCCCAAAGTGACATCGTCCATGCCCGCTACCGCCACGATCTCGCCCACTCCTGCGATATCCGTGGGTGTCTTCTTGTTTCCTTCAAAGCGGTAAACCTTGCTGATACGTGCGGGCACAAGGGTTCCGTCACGCCGGGCCACGGCGATCTCCTTGTTGATATTCAGCTTGCCGGCTGTGATCTTGCCGACTCCTAAGCGGCCCAAATAAGGTGAATACTCGATGGAGCTCACCAGCATCTGCAAGGGCGCGTCCGGATCGCCCGCGGGCGAGGGAATGCGGGATATGATCTTGTCAAAGAGGGGCTCCATAGAGAGTTCCTCTCCGCCGGCCTCAAGCAAGGTGGTGCCGTTTTTGGCGGAGGCAAAGAGGACCGGGAAATCGAGAATATGGTCCGGGGCATTAAGTTTCACAAAAAGATCGAAGACCTGATCCACGGCCCATTCGGGCCGGGCCGCGGGTTTGTCGATCTTGTTGATGACCACGATGATGGGAAGCGCCAGGGCCAGGGACTTCTTGAGCACAAAATAGGTCTGGGGCATGGGGCCTTCCTGAGCGTCCACCAAGAGAAGCGCGCCGTCGGCCATGCGAAGGACCCGTTCCACCTGCCCGCCGAAATCGGCGTGACCCGGGGTGTCGATGATATTGATCCAATAGCCCTTGTAGCGAAAGGAGGCGTTTTTGGAGGCTATGGTGATGCCCCTCTCCCGCTCCAGGTCGATGGAGTCCATGAATCGCTCGGCGACCTGCTCATTCGCGCGGAACATCCCGCTCTGTTTGAACATCTGATCCACAAGGGTGGTTTTCCCATGATCCACATGGGCGATAATGGCCACATTTCGAATGGTGTTTTGATCCATATGGTTTTTCTGCGCACTGGCTTAAAAGGGGATATAACGGCTTTCCAAACGTTTTAAAAACCTGGAGGTGTGGGGGTGAAAAATATTTCGCCTTTATGCCGGATTTTTTAAAATTTGTAAGCATGTCTAATTATTGCTGAAATGTCAATCGAAAATTGCACGCCGACACAAATGTGTATAATGTATGGCACCGCAGTAAACACCCGGGCCCAGAGGGCACGGCTTTGGTTATCCCCGGCCGCCCGGGTCGGCACGCATCCCCATAGTTTTTTATAAACACCTGCTCCGTGGCCAGCAGTACTATCTTTCAGCCCGGTGTGGGGGCGATTCTGGACGCACTGGGCCGAAGGACAAACCCCACTGTCGGTGAATACCGGATCTCCCTGAGCGCTATGGTCGGCCTCGTGCTGATGGCCCTGGTCAGGGCCATATTTCTTGAGAAAACCCATTGCCGCCCTTTGTATGAGGACAAAGCCCCGAACACCGATGGCCGGGAATGATTTTTGGTAACCGTTCACGGGTGATTTTTGGTCAAATTTGGGATTGTCCGCCTCACGTAACAGCTCAATAACCCGGGGCAGGAGGGTTTTTCTGACGCGACTGCCGGGAGGCCCGGAGCGGAAGAAAAATTCTTCTGCCCCGGCACTAGGTTCACGGTTATCCCCCTAATTATTGAGGTGATACGCCCAACTCATGGAACAATAGGATAAATCGGACCGGGCATATGAGGCCGGTAAAGGCTGAAACTCAAGGGTGAAAGCAAGGGGCCGGGCTAAGTCGCGACAGTTGTTTTTCAAGGCGGCGGCGGTTTATGGATTGACTCTTTTACCTGCGGGTTGACCCGCAGATCCAATCAA
>JAGHEC010000335.1 GCA_021159525.1 Deltaproteobacteria bacterium
AGATCCACGGGACGAAAGTCTTGGAAATAACGCTCAATTGGCCTTGCAGGCGGGTGTCCCCCGCAGATAAGTCACTCAAGAGACCGGCACGGAGGCCCGGAGCGGAAGAAAAATTCTTCTGCCCCGGCACTATGTTCGCAGTTATCCCCCCAATTATTGGGGTGATACGATTAAACAACAAAACCCGCGGGCAGGAAATCGGATTCGCCGCTCTCCCCAACTGCCTCTCACCTGAGGTCAGGCAGGATGCTCTGCCACCGGGCCGCCGACGTCTTTCAGACCGATGGTATCCCACCTGTTGCACTGGGGACACTTCCACATCAGCTCGGCCGGCTCAAAACCGCACTGGGTGCACTGAAACCTCATATGGGAGACATTCAGATGCGTGATGATGTCGCGATACTCGGCGAGCATCTCCCTTTCCCTCCCCTGGTCCAGGAGGATCTCGCCCTTAAACCGTCTGGCCTCCCAGAAGGAGGGGTCCAGCTCCAGGGCCTTTTCGATTTCGGCCAGGGCGCCTTCGGAATCACTTTCATTGTTCAGATAGCGGGCCAGGGCCAGATGGGTGAAGGCATCTGAATTGGAACGGGAACATTCCTTCAGGAAGTTTCCCACCGGGGCCAGATCCTTCATGCGGGAATAGGCCCCTTCGAGCCGGCGATATGCCAAAAATGTGAACTGGGGGGCGATCTCCGCCACCTTCTTCCAGGTTGAAATGGCCTTTTTATACTCCTGCCTGGCAAAATAGAGATCACCGAGATGAAGATAGGCGTCCACACACCCCTTGTCCGTGGATATGGCCTTGGAATAGAAGGACTTGGCGCGTCCCATATCTCCCTCTTCCGCAGCGACCTTTCCGGTCTCCACCAGATAGTGGGCCAGGATATGCCGGTGATCGCCCTTTTCCAGTCGTGCAACCTTCTGCCTCGTCTCGTAGGCCTTCTCCCAGTCCTTTAACTCTTCATAGATCCTTTCAAGCTCCTTTAATGTCCTCACGTCCGAAGGGTCATACCTCGCCACTTCAAGAAAGGTCTTGAGGGCCCGGTTCAGAAACCCGCCCTTGCGATAGTCCTTGCCCAGATCGAAGATGGCCCGCATCTTGATCCCTTGATCGATATTGGGTCTCAGTATGATGCTCTGGCGGATCCGGATGGCCCTGTCGATGTCTCCCCTCGAACGATAGAGATTCCCCAGGGCCACATAGGTCTCGATAGTGTCCGAGTTGACCTGGACCGACTTGGTAAACTCCTCAATGGCGTGATCATGATCATCCGAAAGAAGATACTGAATCCCTTTGAAAAAGGACTTGTCCCCCTTGCTGGCAACGCCCTTCTTCCTCACTCCGCCTTCGGACCGGCCCAAACGCCCCGCGGCTATCCCGACCGCCAGGCCGACTCCCGATGCGATCAGGACCTGTGCAATGCCTGCTCCCTCAAGCCACTGCCAAAGGGTCTCCAACACCCTGACATCTCCTATCCTGACCCGGCCCCAAACCGGAATAAATCTATCATGATGTGAAAAATAATGCGGCGGGTCCATACCCCCTTTTCGGGTTTCAAAAAACGGCGATGTCGTCGGCCGGGACCGCGCCTGACTTGCCAATCAGTATTTTGACGAATACAAACCCCGTTTAAACACAGGGCCTCACGCGGTGACAGAAGGCCCTTCCGACTCCATGCCCTCGCTGGTAACCGGGAGGTTTCTAAGCGAATTGAGTTCCTGCTCCTTCTCCTTGACGTCTTTCATCAGGGTCTTGATCTGCCGACGGTAATTCAAACGCTCGGAGATCCCGTATATCCAAAGGCAAAACACGCCGATCAAAAATGTTAAAACGGCAATCAAGAACACGGGCAACCCTGCGGTTTCAGCCTTGTAAAACAAAAGGTCGATCTTGAAGCTGATAGGGGTTGTCAGGGCCTGATAGTTCTGGACTGCCACAATAACCACAAGCAACAGGAACAGGACAACGATAATCGCTTTGACATGTCTCATTTTTCGCCTCCATTGACCACGCTCAATTCTTTGAAATGGGGGAGCAGTTTCTGATATGTCCTTTCAATATGCTCCGGGATGACCCTTACCTCCCCTATGACCGTCATGTAGTTGTGGTCCCCGTTCCACCGGGGGACAATGTGAAAGTGCATATGGTCCTCCACCCCCGCCCCGGCCACCTTGCCCAGATTCAGGCCCACATTAAAGCCTTCGGGGTTCATGACCTTCTTCAGGATTTCAACAGAGAGGGTCACAGTGGTCAAAAGGTCCAACCTTTCCTCCCGGGTCAGAAGCTCCAACCCACTGACATGCCTTGCCGGGGCCGCGAGCAGATGCCCATTGTTATACGGAAACCGGTTCATAAGGACCATGGAGAGCTCTCCCACATGGAGGATCAACCGCGATTGGTCCATTTCCCGGTTATCGCCCGGGCAAAAGATGCACGGCCCGGCCTTTTGATCGGACAGAATATATTCCATGCGCCACGGCGCCCACAAGGTCTTCATAAGACTTCCTCACAAATAGATAATCTCACCGCGTGCCTCCTCTTTTTCTAATCGCAGAATGCCGATGCTGTGCTCACCTGTGGCGCTGTACCCGGTCGCTGTCCCCGGGTTAAACAGAAGGATCCCCTCTCTTATGTGGTTTGCAGGTACATGGGAATGGCCATATACGATAATATCAACATCGGAAAACACGGACAAAATGCGATCCTCCAGCCCCTCTGCGGGGCCCCAGCCATGGATCAGACCCACCCGGTAACCGGCGATTTCCAGCACCTTTTTCGCAGGCAGGATCTCGTGGAGGATCGGGGGATCCATGTTGCCGGCCACGCCGTGAAACGACTTGGCATTCAGGAAGTCAATCACATCCGGCGTGACCACATCCCCTGCGTGCAGGATGAGATCCATATCCGACAGACAGCCTTCATATATATCCTGAAATTTCCGGGTCACCTGATGCAGGTGGGTATCTGAAAGCACGCCAATTTTCACAATATTCTTTACAGCAATGGGGTTAGAAATGAGTCTTTTTGGTTCTACGCGAGGTTATACCAAGAGAGAGAAAAAGACAAGGCATAAATCTCCGGGATGCGCAAAAAGGAATTGACAGCATCGCGACAACCTCGGTATTTTAACAGGAAAATGACGTAACAGCTCAATAAATGGGGGCAGAAGGGTTTTTCTGACGCGACTGCCGGGAGGGCGCCATCTCTTTGTGACTTATCAGTGGGGGAAGCCGCAGCTCGACGAAGTCGAGAATGCCAAGGGGGCAAGCCTGCCCGCCATTGCCTTGTTACCCATGTTACTTCCTTCTGCCATCGCAGATCCACGGGACGAAAGTCTTGGCAAGAACGCTCAATTGGCCTTGGCAGGCGGGTGTCCCCCGCAG
>JAGHEC010000324.1 GCA_021159525.1 Deltaproteobacteria bacterium
CCGGCCCTCTATCTGAGAAGCATGCCCGGACCCAAAGGACCGGGCATAGGAATGAGGCGCATGGCCGAGATCCTGAAGGCTGAATTCCCGGATCTGACTCTGGGGTATTTTAATCAGCCCGTAGAAAAGGCACAAACGAGAAGGGTAATAGCTCGCTAAATAGGGGCGGGAGGGTTTTTCTGACGCGACTGCCGGGAGGGCGGAAATGGGGATGGAGATCTCAGATGAATTTCATGTCAGTCAAAAACCACATTCCATCCGGCCTGTAAGGCCCTGCATGGCCTTTCGGAACACTGGCATCCAAAAAATGAAGGGGATAAAAATGAAAATCAGTGAAAAAGGCCAAAAAGCGGCATTATCCAGAGTTTGGATGTGTGGAGAAAGTTATCCACAAGGCGTCAACATTATCTAACTATCTGTTTTTACACAATTTCATCCCACCGTAAATCTTCCCTTTTCTCGCCCCCTTATCTGATAGACCTCTTTTTTGTCTTTGAGCGGAGCCCCTTATCGGATGTCGAAAAAACAACTACCCGTAACTCCCAATCGCCCCCCAAGACCTTTGACAGGCCTTAGGCCTATCGTGTAAAAGGCCGAGCAATGCTGTGAGGCGCAGGACGCAAGGGCAGCCCACAGCCGATCTCATATCGTAACACCCGCAGCCGACATTCGAAATTCCCGAAGCTGAGAGTTGGGATGAGCCAATTTCTCAAGCGTCGTATTATCTTAGCCTTCTGAAAATAGGGTCCGGTCAGGCCTGATGGTGTATGACTGTTTTCTTGCAAGGCTGGCGTGTTGCCGCATTCCAGCACCCAGTATTCAGCAACCAGCAGCTATAATTGAGGAGTACGCTATGAGCGCGGTCTGGGAACAGGTGAAAAATGACCTCCAGTCAGATCTCTCTAAGAACAGCTTTTCGCTGTGGATCCATCCCATCTCATGCCTTGAGGCCACCGAGACCTCCCTCGTCCTGGGATGTCCCAACCGGTTCTCTAAAAACTGGGTCGTGGAAAACTATCTTCCTCTCATCAAGGAAAAGTTCGAGGCCGCAGGCATGGGCCACATGGCCTTGAAGTTCAAGGTCTCGCCCCGCAAACGAAAGCCGTCCCCCGCGTCCCTTCCGGCCGACCCTGATCAGTTGCCTCTTCCCTCCTTGAACCACCGCAGGAATCTCTGGCTCAAGAGCCAGTTCACTTTTGACCGGTTTATTGTAGGCCAGTCCAATGAGTTTGCCTATTCCGCATCCCGGAGCATGGCCTCTGCCAGCCAATGCGACTATCCATCCCTGTTGATGCTGGCCAATACGGGACTGGGCAAAACCCATCTCTCCCAGGCGATCGGCCACCGAATCCTGGAAAAAGATCCGGACTCCCGCATCTTCTATATGACGGCAGAGGATTTCACCAACGAGATGATTGCTTCTCTCAAGACCGGCCGGATCGAGGCATTCAAAAAAAGGTACCGTCAGGGCTGCGATGTCCTGCTTTTGGAGGAGGTCCACTTCCTGAGCGGCAAGGAAAAGATCCAGGCCGAACTTGGATACACCCTCGATGCCCTGGCCAATGACAACAAGCGGATCGTATTCACCAGCGCGGTCCCGCCCAAGGATGTGCCCCGCATGTCAAGGGAGCTGACCTCCAGGCTGACCGCAGGCCTGGTAACCACTATCGCGGATCCGGATTATGAGACCCGGGTTCAGATCCTGACACGAAAGGCCGCAGCCAGCCACATGACCCTGCCCCGGGAGGTGATCGACTTTCTGGCCGAACGCCTGCGCCGAGATGTCCGGCAGATGGAAAGCGCGCTTACCTGCCTCAGGGCAAGGGCCGAGCTTTTGGGGGCCAAAATTGATCTGGAACTGGCCAAAGAAGTGGCAGGGGCCCTGGCATCCAACGACGGGTGCGTCACCCCGGCTGGCATCATGGACCTGGTGTGCCGGTATTACCGGGTGGCGCCTGAGATGGTCAGCTCCGCCTCTCGCAGAAAGGTCTTTGCCCATCCCCGCAATATCTATGCCTATCTGTGTCGCCGCTATTCTGACGAGACCCTCGCGGAAATCGGCAAGACCATCAACCGAAGCCATTCCACGGTCCTCTACGCGGTGGAGCTGGTGGCCAGCCGAATGAAGAGCGACCCCGACCTCAAGCGCCAGGTCGAGTTCCTCTCCAAACGCATCGAGGACATGCTCAAATAAGCCGCGACCCATTGGCTTTGAACCGTGCAATGGGGGGATAGCCAGCGAAAGGCATGTTCCTGGAAGGACAACTTCAATGGAAGACTACAAGAAACGATTCGCCGTGGCCCTGGCAGAGACAGGGGCGCTTTTTTTTGACCAAAACCTTGTTTTGAAGGACGGCCGTCCCACCCCGTACTTCGTCAACATGGCCATGTTCAAGACGGGAAGGCTGTCCTTGGAACTGGGATCCTTTTTTGCCGACATGATGATCTCGCGGGGATTGGCCGGAAATGTGGATGTAATCCTTGGGCCTTCCTACAAGGGGAGCGTCATTGCCCTGTCCACGGCCATTGCCTTGTGGCGCCACTCCCGCCTTGACCTGGCCTTTGAGTATGACCGAAAGGAGGCCAAGGCCCATGGGGAAGGGAGTGTATCCAAGGCCCTGTTCGTCAACCGGGCCTTTTTCGACGGCTGCCGCATCGTCATTGTGGATGATGTGGCCACCTCCATGGGCACCAAATTGGAACTCATCGACAAGATTGCATCCGAGGCCCAGCACACCGGAATGTCCCTCCACGTCGTGGGGGCGGCCATCGGACTGGACCGGGAACAGACCGCCGCGGTTTATGACACGCAAGGCCGGCCCATCCCGGGTCAAAAGGGAGACAATGCCATTGAGGATTTTGCGGCCAAAACCGGCATCCCGGTCTTCACCGTAGCCGGAATCCGCGAGATCGTCCGATATATATATAAGGAGAAGATCCCGGTCAGGATCCGGGGGCATATGGCGGCCATGGATCGGGAAACAAAAAGGGCCTTTGACGAATATATGGCAGTCTATGGCGCCTCGTGAAGGGGTACGGATAATTGCCAACCCCCTGAAATGCCTGACGCTCCAATGCTGAAAACAGAACAGAAAAACGCCCCGGCCCTGGTTCGGGTCATTGAATATTGTTTCGGCTTTCCTGTTCCCCGTTACCCAAAGGGGGAAAAGCCCTTAAATTATCCTTGCCACGGCGCCTGAAACCGGCTATATTAATATGTAGTCGGGACGTGGCTCAGTCTGGTAGAGCACCGCGTTCGGGACGCGGGGGTCGCTGGTTCAAATCCAGTCGTCCCGACCATACGATTTGCGTCACATCACACCTTCCCCGCTTGGACAAGTCTTGAGAAATGCTCGAAAGAGCGATCATAGCCGGCCTCTGCATCCGCAGGAAAACAGCAGGCCGGGAGTTCTCTCATTTTCAGATGATAGGCAATGCACTCGCAGCAAATCCCCTTGCGTGAGCAGGGCTCATAAGTGCAGTTGCAGACAGTCAGATTCTTCTCCTTGTTGCACTCCATGCATGTAACCTCCTTGGCACGCCTCCACCAGCCCCTGAATGCGCATACGACCTGAATCCCGCCATCCTGCCGAGCCCGCAGTATACAGGAGTGGAAACGGTCGTTAAATTTTTCTTGACAAAGGCGTTCAATTAATGAACCATCACTTGAACTATTGTATTACCAAAGCTCAAAGAATCGTTCAACCCCCTATCAGCTTTACGCGTCAGGCTTGAAGCTTCAAACCGAGGGACAACATTGAATTGCGGGTACAACCCGCCTTAGCTCGCTTTAGTCGGTCTAATCGTAACAGCTCAATAAATGGGGGCAGAAGGGTTTTTCTGACGCGACTGCCGGGAGGGCGCCGTCTCTTTGTGACTTATCAGTGGGGGAAGCCGCAGCTCGACGAAGTCGAGAATGCGGAGGGGGCA
>JAGHEC010000255.1 GCA_021159525.1 Deltaproteobacteria bacterium
GACCCCATCCTTCGGATGGGTCCCCGGTTTGTCCTCGCTTCGCTCGGACTCCCCATCCTTCGGATGGGTCCCCGGTTTGTCCTCGCTTTGCTCGGACTCCCCATCCTTCGGATGGGTCCCCGGTTTCGTGACTTATCAGCGGGGGAAGCCGCAGCTCGACGAATGCGGGAATGCCAAAGGGGCACCCATTAAAAGGCCCCTGTCAAGAAAAAACACCTCTCCATTGCAAAAAAAATTCTTTTTTTACAGGGACACAACGTCGAATACAGCCAAAACTCGCCAAATACCCTTTTGTCTGCGCCCTCTTTTTCAATTGGTTTTGGTTAAGATCGGTATTTGATCTGCACCAGGCACCCATCAGGATCAAGGCTGTAATTAAAACTGTTAGGGTTGCGCAGTGGAGAGCTCTTAAATGGCTCGGAACGGAGCAACCCTTCCCTTTTTAACCCAACCCCTGGTCCGCTGAACGGACCCCAGAAAAAACATCGGTACCTTGCCATGTCTAATTGCTTGTTGACAAAACTTAAGGCTCTTTAAGGCCACCCCGTCATAGCTCATGGCAAAGGCAGGTCAAAAAGTATAGGCTCGTCAAGCTGTGTAATATTTTGGAGGGTATGGGACAGCGCGCAAATCAAACAAAAGGCTCAAAGCCAACCCCATGACATGGATCACCGCCCCAACCCATAGTTAACAAAACGCAGCCTCCTCGCGAAAAGGCACCTGATCTCTCATGATATAATAGGAGATCCGAGCCAGTTTACTCCCCAATGCCTTGGTCGCTACTATTTTGTTTTTCTTGGAGGCTTTCCTCTGATAGTAACGCCGGAAGCGCTCATTGAACCCTCTTGCAAAATTCGAGGCCTCAACAAAGGCCCAGGCCAGATAACGATTCCCGTTTCTGCTATTTCCTTTACCCTTGCTTTTCCCCGCTGAACGTCTGTCGGTAGGGACGCATCTGCAGTAAGAAGTAAAATCGCCGACACTTGGAAAACGGCCAATATCTCCAACCTCTAACATAATCGTGAGAGCTAAAATTTCTCCAATCCCAGGTATCGTCATTAGAAGGTCAAAAGGCTTGTGTATCCTCATCTTGCTCTTAACCGCTTTCTGAATACGGTTGATTTGCCGGGTCAAGGACTTGATGTTTTCCAGACATGTCTCGCCGGATAACACCAAATGTTCCTCTTTAAGTATATCCTCGATGTCCTTCATTTCGAGCTTCTTGAGGTCTTTGCCACTCAACCGCAGATTGGCGTACCGCTCAATCATTGACTGCAACGAGTGGATATACCGAGTTCGGTTTCTGACCAAAAAACTTCTCCTTCGCAATAAATCCCGAACAGGACGACTTTCTTTCGGATAAATGTATCCTTCAGGCAAAATACCCAGAGCGAGAAGCTTGGCAAGCCAAAAAGCGTCGTGGGGATCATCGGTGTACTTCAAACCTTCGTACTGCTTGATTGCAGATGGATTGGCCAGATGTATATGGGCATACCCAGCATCCATCAATCCATCCACCAGCCAGTACCAGTTGTATGTCGACTCCACTACGATTCCCTTAACTTCATCCTTAAATGGTTCTAAGGTGTTCAAAATCAGCGGGAGACCGTTGTTTACCCTTTTCTTGAAAATCCGCTTAAATTCCTCGTTCAAAATGCCAAAATAAGTATTTCTTGAATGTAGATCCATCCCAACGTATAATTCCATCATGGCACCTCCTCTTTTAAGGTTGTTTGGTTGTAACCATTTTATCAGATCGCAGACACTTTTGCGATCTGAGAGGTGCCTTTTATATGATTATCAAGCCTGCCCGCCATTGCCTTGTTACCCATGTTACCTCCTTCTGCCATCGCAGATCCACGGGACGAAAGTCTTGGCAAGAACGGTCAATTGGCGTTGGCAGGCGGGTGTCCCCCGCAGATAAGTCACTGAAGAGACCAGCCCGGAGGCCCGGAGCAGAAAAAAAATCCTCCTGCCCCGGCGGTACGTTCACTGTGCTTCCCCTAAATATTAAGCTGTTACGTGTTAGACATAAAGGCATGAATATCGAGCATCCAGCAAGGAGCAACCGCCATGCGCTACGGAACATACACCTTCATCTGCCGGTTTGAAACCGACGCGGTCCTGCCCCCCTACAAGGGCTCGACCTTTCGCGGGGTCTTCGGCATCGCCCTCAGGAACGTCGCCTGCGCCCTGAAACGCCAAGAGTGCGTCAATTGCCTCCTCAAGACCCGGTGCCTCTATGCCCGGGTCTTTGAAACGCGCCTCGCCCTAGACGTGCCAGAGGGGTCGAGAATCTCGACCCCTCCCCACCCCTTTGTGATCGAACCGCCTGAGACCGAGCAGATGACGTTCAAGCCCGGTGACGAGGCGGCCTGCGATCTCCTGCTGTTTGGGGAGATCAACCGGAGCCTTCCCTATTTCGTTTACGCCTTCGAGCAGATGGGGAGGATCGGGATCGGAAAACGGGTCAACGGAAAGCGGGCAGGGTTCACACTCAAGGAGGTGAGAGACCATGGCCGGACCGTTTATGGCGACGCGGAGCACAGGCTGTCCCTGTCAGGGCCGGGCGAGGATCTGGTTCTCTCGGATCCGGGGGCCGCAGCCGTCAGGCCCACAGTGGCCAGGCGCGGGAAGAAGGTCGGAACAAGATCACGTGGGACAGAAGCACCCGGGCAAGGCGACATGCGCGTCCAGGTAAGGCTCCAGACCCCGCTGCGGCTCAAATACGAAAACGAGATACGGGCCGATCTTCCTTTTCATGTCCTGGTGCGGGCCATGCTGAGGAGGATCTCGTCCCTCATGAACGCCTGGGCAGAGGGCGAGCCGGATCTGGATTACAAGGGGCTTATCGAGCGCGCCGGGGAGGTGCGCATTGCGGACAACCATCTCAGATGGTTCGATTGGAAACGCTACTCCAACCGCCAGGAGCGGAAGATGTTCATGGGCGGGATGCTTGGATCGGTCACCTATGAAGGGGCATTAGCCGAATACCTCCCGCTCCTTCATTTCTGCGAAAAGGTCCACATCGGCAAGAACACCTCGTTCGGGCTGGGGAAGATTCAGTTCCTGACCGAAGGATGAGCCGGCCTGTTTCCCGGGCTTGGGCTTGGAGTGAGGGACCAAGATTGGCCCTCTGGATGGGCCGCTTAAAATGGATCAAAGAGGCAGGTGGCGGACCCCGCCCTTCAAGGCCCTGATGCGGCAGTGGCTCAACATAGGTCACCAGAAAAAGCCTTTAGATTATTGGAAAAGATGTATTCTACGAGGATCCGGGAAGCTTGGGTTGCCGGCTTTTCTAACCTTTACACCAATTGGGGCCGACATGGACACGGAAAAAGGAGCAAGCTATGGATGAAACGACTTTGAAGGTAGGCATGGCAGGGTTTTTCCACGACATTGGCAAGTGCGCGGACAGAGAAGCCATGGGCGTGTCAGAGCGGTATTTCAATGATAACGCCGGAATTTATCTGCCCTTTCGCGATGGAAGGTATACGCATCATCATGCTCTCTACACTGCCTTCTTTATCGAGCAGATGAAAGACCTGCTTCCCCCGGAACTCAACAGCCGTGCATGGGGAGTGGGCGATTCATTCATCAATCTTGCTGCGGGACATCACAATCCCGAAACACCCATGCAGCAGATCATTGCCGTTGCCGACCGGCTCACCAGCGGCATCGACCGGCAGAAATTCGAGAACGCAGAAAGCCAGCCCATTGGATACAGAGACTATAAGCGCACGCGCCTTCTCCCCCTCTTTGAACAATTGGCCCAACCGGCCAAACAAAACGCGGACGATTTCGCCTACGAATATCCACTAAGAAGGCTCTCCCCCTTAGGTATCTTCCCTGAGAAAAGGGGCGCTATTGACAAACAGGAGGCAGAGGAGGAATACCTCGAGCTATATGAACAGTTTGTTGCCGATTTAGGGCATCTTCGCCACAAAGAGGAAAACATCTCTCTCTGGTTTGAACACTTCGATCATCTAATGATGGTTTATACGTCCTGCATTCCCCAGGCCAGGGTGGGCAGGGTGGTCCACGATGTGTCCTTGTATGATCACTCGCGGTTGACTGCTGCCTTTGCAGCGTCTCTGTACCGTTATCACGCAGCAACGGATACATTGAAAACAGAGGCGATTTCAAACGAGAAAGATGAAAAATTCCTCATGGTCAGCGGGAATTTCTATGGCATACAGTCCTTTATCTTCAGCAGCCATGGAGATACGCGGAAATACACGGCCAAGATGCTCCGCGGGCGGTCTTTCTATGTGGCCCTGTTGAGCGAGATAGCGGCAGACCGCCTGTGTATGGAATTGGGGCTTCCTCATATCTCTGTCATCTTTAATGCGGCAGGCAAGTTTACGGTCCTGGCACCCAATACACAGGCCGCGCGAACAGCTGTTGAAAAGGTCAAAGACGAGGTCAATGACTGGCTTTACAGAATCTCTTTTGGCGAGATGGCATTGGGCCTGTCCACGGTATCCGCAAGCCAGAGGGATTTCCTCCCTGATCGTTTTCAAGAACTGTGGGATGCCATAGCTGCACGTGGAGAAGAAAACAAATTCAGAAAAATCGACCTGGGTCGGTACGGGGGCGCGGTCGAAGGGTATCTGGGATCCTTCCGTAACGATTTGGAGAGGCCTCTGTGCCCTCTATGCGGGAGGCGTCCCGCAGCGATTCAACCGGCCCTAACGGCAGGCAAAGACGACATTGGGCCGGTTTGCCGTATTTGCCGGGACCAGGTCTTTCTGGGAACCAGGATCGTTAGGGAAAACGAGATGCTGATCCTAAACGCGCCTGAAGGTACCGCAAACGCAGGACAGCTTATGGAACCTATTCTCGGGTCTTACCAGGTGAAGTTTGGCGGGATGGACCCAGGGGGGGATGGGGACTTTCGAGGCATACGAAAACATTGGGACATCTCCAGCCTTGAAGAGCATCAGGGACCTGGAAGAATTTGCAGGAAGCTCCTTAACCGATACGTGCCGCGCTACCAGGAAGAGAGATCTTCCCATTTGCATTCATTGACCTCAAAAATGTCTGAAAAGAAGAAAACTGAGCTTTTTGAGGAGCTGCGTGTAGGCGATCCCCTGCCGTTTCACGTAATCTCTTTGATGTCCCGCAACGTTGGTGAATCTGGGAATATTTTGGGCCTGGACGCTCTTGGCATCCTGAAAGCTGATGTGGACAACCTTGGAATGCTCATGGCGAGCGGCCTCGAGAAGGAGAGATTCACCATCTCCCGGCTGGCCGCGCTGAGCCGGCAGCTTAACTACTATTTTGCGCTGTATCTCCCGCATCTTCTCATGACAGATACTCGATTCAGGGATGTGTACACTGTTTTTGCGGGTGGAGATGATCTTTTTGTCATTGGTCCATGGAACAGGATTTACGAACTCAGCCTTCATATCCATGATTCGTTTTCCGAGTACACATGCCGGAACGAAGCGGTACACCTTTCAGCGGGAATTGTCCTAAAGAAGGCGCACGCCCCGCTGAATGCGTTGGCAGAGTCGGCGGAGGCCGCTCTGGAATCGTCAAAGAGCGCTGGCCGCAATTCCTTTACCATGTTCGCTCAAACAACCCCTTGGCAACAGGTTGCGCAACTGGAGGAGGTCCGTGTGACCTTAGAGGATTGGTTCCAGAAAGGATGGGTTAATAAGTCAATGTTGCATCGGCTCAATGAGTTCATCGTCATGACCGAGCAAGAGCATGCATTGGAGCATAAAAAGCAGATCACCATGTCTGAGATGTCCTGCTTCAAATGGCGTGCACTTTTCTCCTATGCTGCGGCCCGCAACATCGCCAGAGGGGTTAAGGACAGTGACAAGCGGGACCCAATTGTCCGTGAACTGAGTGCGACCATGGCAGGATGGCTGGATAAGCTTTCAGGAAGCTTGCGAATTCCGTTATGGAACATCCTTTATAACAACAGATAGGAGGTAGCCCAATGAAAGAGATTCAACTCTGGAAAGACGGCCAGAAGGGCAGCTTGGACCCGTTGCTGTTCTCAAAAGTAGCTGAGGATCTTGCTCTTCAAATGAAAGAAGATTTCGAAAAGCAAAAAAAAAGAGTTAACAAACGCACCCAGCTTCGCAAATTCTACGATGAAGTCCTGCGTCTAAACATGCTGGCCCGGGAGAGGCCCATGCAGTGGGACGCCATCAAGCCTCAGGTTTATATGCTGACAGCCAAGGTCGCATATGCGGAAGGAAGGGAGCTGGTCTCGAGCAATTTCAGGAAATTTGTAAAGGAGGCCGTGGATCAGGTAGATACCCCGGAGGACCTGAACGTCTTTTCAAACCTGTTTGAGGCTTTTATGGGCTTCTATCGCCTTCACGGTCCCCGGAATTAAGGAAGGAGAAAGACAATGAAACTTATCGATATTAAACAAATTCGAGGCACCATTACCTTGAAGAGCGGGCTCCATATCGGCGCAGGCGACATGGAAATGAAAATTGGCGGTACTGACAACCCGGTGATCAAACATCCGCATACGCAGCAGCCTTTTATCCCTGGATCATCGCTCAAGGGCAAGGTCAGGGCCCTTTTGGAGATGAAGAGCGGGCTTATGGCAAAAACCGGGGGGAACCCCTTGAAACCCACGGACCTGAAAGACGCCTCTGAGAAAGAGAGAGCGGAAGGGGAGAAGATCCTCAGGCTGTTCGGATCCGGCGGCGCTGAAGATGAGGCAAGAGAGGTGCTTGGACCGACCCGGGTGTCCTTCGCCGATGCCTTTTTGAATCCGGAATGGAAGATGCTTGCTGATGAAAATCAGTGGCCCCTGACCGAGGTAAAGTCAGAGAACTCTATCAACCGGATTAAAGGGACGGCTGAACACCCAAGATTTACCGAACGGGTGCCCTCGGAAACGGTCTTCGATTTTTCCGTTACGCTCAAAAGGATGGAAGGAGACGAGGGACTCGAGGACTTCCTCCTGTCCGGCCTCAAGCTCCTTCAACTGGATGCCCTCGGCGGCAATGGAAGCCGGGGATACGGAAAAGTGGCATTCCAGTTTCAGGATGAGGCAACCCAGAGACGCTTTGACGAAATCATTCCACTATGAGGGCAAGGAGGCTCACGTGAAATCATATGAACTCACCCTACGTCCCCTGTCGGATTTTGGCACGCCCCTCAAGGGGGATACGCTGTTTGGGTGTTTTTGCTGGCAGGCGGCCTACGACGAATCCTTAATAGAAGGAGGACTGGAGGAAGCGCTTAAGATCTACGATCTGAGGCCCTTCGCTGTCTTTTCATCTGCCTTTCTGAAAATTGGGGAAGTCGCGCCCACATACGTTTTCAAGCGGCCTGACCTGCCGCTGAGCAGAATTTTCCCGGATCATGGGACCGATAGAAAAACGCGGTATGAGACCCAAAGAGAAAACAAACGGCGGAAGTGGATGGCCGTGGAAAAGGAGCTGACCATCAATCTGAAAAAGGCACGTTTCTTTGATACGCAGGGGTTGACCGGTGCGTTCGACATCAGGCTGCCGATGCCTTCGGCCAGGCCCCACAACACCATCAACCGGCTGACCCTCAGCACGGGAACCGGGGCCTTTGCACCGTATGAGATGGAAACCCTCATTTATCCATCTAACGCAATGCTGGCGGTTGTCATATTGATCGATGAACAGAGGACCTCGGCGGAGCTAATCCAAAAAGGTCTCAGAAAAATAGGACAATTCGGTTTCGGGCGGGATGCCAGCATCGGGATGGGTCGCTTTTGCGTAGAAGGCTGCCAGGAAATCACAGATAATTATGGAGAACATGCTCCCGGGTGCTACACACTGGCCCCCTGCGTGCCGGATGCATCAGAGGCAAAACAAATCTTCTTTTCGCCGTTTATAAGATACGGCAAGCATGGGGACCTGTTGGCAACGCGAGGTTCCCCCTTTAAAAAGCCGGTGGTCATGGCCGATGAGGGCGCAGTTGTTTTACGTCAACCAGGGGAAGGCGTTGACAAACCCTATATCGGAAAAGCCGTGCGAGGCATTTCCATGGTCCAACGCACGGCAGTTCTCCAGGGCTATTCCCCCTTCATCCCCATTACGCTGGAGTGAACTTATGGAAAAACAGACAGCCAATGGAAGGATACAATGTCGGCTTCAGGTGGTAACGCCCGTCCATGTCGGTTGTGATGAGATTTATGAACCGACCGGATTTGTGGTGCACGAAGGAAAGGAGCGTCTGATCGTTTTTGATCAAACCAACTTCATCCTAGCTCTTAATGAAGACGATAGGGAACGATTTTCTGCCATCTGCCGAAAAGGGACGACAGAATCCATTATTGATGTATATCGCTTCATGCAAAACCGGCATGCCGAGGGCCGGACAGTGAACCTGTGCCGTGGTTTCTCGGACGAGTACAGACGCGTGCTCAAGCTTTCGCCTAGGAATGCAAGAACCCAGTTGAACCGGTTCGAGATTAAAAGGACCGCTTTTTGCCCCCCAGACAACCGTCCTTACATACCAGGCTCGGCGATCAAAGGGGCTCTGCGCACGGCATATTTGAATGTCCTTGCGCGGAGGGGACCTGTCCATCAACTGGATCCGCCTCATGGAAAGGGCAGGAGACCGGACCGGGACGACCGGCACAAGGTGCTCGAAAGCAAGCTCCTGTCGCTCGACAAAGTGCAGCCTAAACAGAGGATTAGCCAGGACCCTTTCAGGTTGGTGAAGGTCTCTGATTTTATGCCGGTCGGAGAGGCTGGAACAAAAATCATGTATGCTGTCAACTGGAAGAAAGGGCCGTCGGGCCATCAAGGCAGAGGGCCTTATCAGATGGTGGAGATAGTCATGCCCGGGGCTTGTTTTCTGGGAGAGATAAGGGTGGATGTGCCCCAGACGGAAGACGCTGTCACTATGGTTCTTAACCTGGAAGGTACTGTCAAAGGTTGCCGCAGTTTTTTTGAGAAGGAACATGAAAGAGAAGCCGCTGAGTTGAGAGGCATGGGGTGCAAAACACCGGACCTAAAGATCTGCGACGGTGCTTTTCCTTTTCGCGTCGGCTTCCACAGCGGGGCAGAGTGCGTGACCATTGAAGGGTATCGGGAAATCTTTATCAAAGGAAGAAAAAGCGGAAGGCCATTGGATCATGCCACTACGATCTGGCTGGCTTCCGAATACGACAAACCCAAACGTCCCGATTCTCTGGTTCCATTCGGATGGACCGCGATAGAACCCCTGGGGCCGGAGGCGTTGAAAGAACTGGCGGAACAAGAATCTGTCTACAAAAAGGATCGCAATCGCGCCTTGCGTCAGGCCGCAGACGCTGCTCGGGCACGCCTTGAGAAAGAGACTGCGGAAACCAACCGCCTGGAAAGACTGAAGGCCGAAGCCGAGGCCCAAAGGGCGGCCGAGGAAAAACGAAAGGCCGATCTGGAGGCCATGTCCCCTGAGGAAAGGGCCATAGCGGAGCTTGAGTCCGCGGATGTCGTAGAAAACCGCGCCGTAGAGATTTATAGGGAAATGCAGCAATACGCAGAGCCCTATAAAACAAAGGCAGCTCAGGCACTGAAGGCTTACTGGCAAGCGAAAGGCAAATGGACGGGGAAGCAGTCCAATAAACAGAAGGAGAAAATCCGTAATATTAGAGCCATATTGAACGACTGAATGGGACATGTCTCCTTCTGGAAACTATTAAC
>JAGHEC010000404.1 GCA_021159525.1 Deltaproteobacteria bacterium
CCCGCAGATAAGTCACTGAAGAGACCAGCCCGGAGGCCCGGAGCACAAGAAAAATCTTCCTGCCCCGGTGGTACGGTCGCTGTTATCCCTCAATTATTGAGGTGTTACTTCCAAACTTCCGAATCTATGAATCCTACACCCCGAAATAGGCCGAGCGGACATCCGGATTGTTCAGCAGCTCATCCCGGCTCCCCTCCAGGACCGCGGCCCCGTTTTCGAGGATAAACGCATAATCTACGATGGGAATCACCGGCCTCGCATATTGCTCTGTGACCATGATGGAAATTCCGGTCTCATCCCGGATCACCTTGATGGCACGGACGAGGGTGGCCTGGATCAGCGGGCTGAGGCCCATCAATGGTTCGTCAAGGAGAAGCAGCTTGGGCTGGGCCATCAAGGCCCTGCCAATGGCCAGCATCTGCTGCTCGCCCCCGCTCAGAAATCCGCCAACGCGTTTCTTGAGTCGGACCAGGGCCGGGAACAACCGAAACACATAATCCAGGGTGGCTTTGGCCTGGGAGGGCGTGGCCAGATAGCCGCCGATCCTGAGGTTTTCAAGGACACTGCTCTCGCTGAAGATCCTGCGCCGCTCGGGACACAGAACAATCCCTTTCCTGGCGCGCCGGCTCGGCTTGAGCCCCATGATATTTTCGCCCATGTAAGTGATGTTGCCGAGGACCGTGATGCGTTCCCCGCCGGCCATCAGCTCTTTTTTTCGGATATCCTCCATAATGCCGGAAATGGTATACATCAAGGTGGATTTACCTGCGCTGTTGGCCCCGAAAACACCCACGATTTCCTTGTCTTTGCACCGGATGTGCACGTTGTTCAGGGCCAGCATGTTCTCGTAGAACACCATCAGGTCCGCTGCATCAAGCATAGGTCATAACCTCCTCCACCTCTTCCGACCCGAAATAGGCCTCCTTGACGCTCTTATCGGCCATCACCTCGTCAGGGGTTCCTTCCACCAGTTTCTCTCCGAAATTGAGGACCATGACCCGGTTGGCCACCCGGAACAGCTCCCTTAAACGGTGTTCGATCATAATGAGGGTGATTCCATCCATTTGAAGCCGTTCAATCAGGGGGACCATGCTGGCGATCTCGCTCATGCTGAGGCCCGAGAAGACCTCGTCGCACAAAATAAGCTCGGGCTTGAGGGCCAAACACCTGGCCAGCTCCAGCCGTTTGAGATATCCTGTAGGGAGCGCGGATGCCATCTTGTAAGGGACATAGGAGTCCCGTTCAAATCCGATCTCCTCCAGAATGTCGATTCCGACCGTATTGCGGTCGCCCAGCTTCCCGCCGCCCCGCCATCCCCCGGTTCGTTTGGCCCTTGGCGAGAAGAGCGGAATAACCAGGTTCTTGTAGGCCGGAAGGGAATAATAGGGCCGCATGATCTGAAAGGTCCGGGTGATGCCCATGTCGGCGATCTTGTGGGCCGGTTTGCGGGTAATGTCCGTCCCTTTGAACCGGATGGTTCCCGAGGTCAACTTGACAAAACTGGTAATACAGTTGACCAAGGTAGTCTTGCCCGATCCGTTGGGACCGATAATGCCCAAAATTTCCCCTGGAAACACATCAAAACTGACTCGGTTCAGGGCGAGGATGCCGCCGAACGCCTTGGTAACCTCTCTCGCTTCCAGTATCGGTTGTTCACTCATACCTTGACCCACCTTTGGAACTGGTGATATTTACGCTCACCGTAGACCATGAGCCCCTCGCTCCGAAACACCACAAAGCCGACCAGTATGAGGGAATAAAAAACGATGCGCAGGGTCCCGAATTCGCGTAGCAGTTCGGATATCGGGACCAGAATGATGCACCCCAGTACCGGTCCAACCAGAGTGCCTGCACCGCCGATGACCGTAGCCGCTATGGGGAGGATGGAAAAATCCAGGGCAAACAGGGAAATGCCGGCCCACATGTAAATATGGACCAGACATGCCCCGCCGAGACATCCCATGGCCGATGCGACGAAAACCGCAATTGCCTTGTAAAAGGAGATATTCATTCCGGAAGCGCGTACCGCCTGATCATTGTCCTTGACGGCCCGGAAGACCAGACCCAGATCCACGTTGACCAGCCGTCGGGTCCCGAACAAAAACAGAAGCACAAGACTGATCACGGCGTATTGTTCCAGCCATTGATTGGCAAAGCTGTCCACGCCCATGATGCCGTCCGTTCCGCCAAAGATGTCGAGGGCCTCGATGATCCTGGCGAGGACCAGGGGGTACATAAGGGTTACAATAGCAAAATAGACGCCCCGCAGGGGGAGACACGGCAGGAGAAGCAGTGTACAGATGACAGCCCCCAGGATGGTGGCCACCGGCACGGTGAGCAGGGGAGGCAGGCTGAGCGAGCTATTAAACATGGCCGCAATATACCCGCCCACTCCTACGAAAAAAGCCCCCCCAAGGCAGACAAGACCCAGATAATGGGCCAGGAAATCGAAGCTGAGGGCCAAAAGGGCATAGATGCAGACAATAGTGATGACGCGCTGCCAGTAGGCCCCGGGCATCACCAAGGGAAGGACCAGCAATCCCACAATCAGAACCAGCCTGGGAACGATGAGATAGGCCAGTTCCCGCCATGACATGAGGGCGTAAAGCCCATCAGATCGGACCTTGATGCCCCGATCCAGCCTTTCCCTGCGACGTTGTTCAGTGTTTCCGTTTCCCATATAACCCCCTGCTTCCTAAACCCTTTCCTCCAGCTCTTTCTGCATACCGAATAAACCGGAGGGCCTCAGGATCAGCGTAAGAATAATCGCCAGGAGCGCGACCACCATTTGATAGTGGCTTCCCAGGTAAACGACGGTGAGAATTTGGGCAAAGCCGATGAGAAAGGCGGCCAGGACTGCGCCCACCCAGCTCCCGAGGCCCCCTACAATACAGACGGCAATGGCCAGGATGAGGACATTATACCCCGATTCGACCACGATATTTCCCAGGGGGAGGAGAACGGCGCCAGCCAGGCCCGCCAGCATGGCGCCGATGGCCATGGACACCAAGGCCATGATATCCGAGTCGATCCCCAGCATGAGGGCAGCCCGTTCATCCTGGGCCATGCCCCGCAGTGCCAGGCCGATCCGTGTAAAATGGGTAAAGGCCCACAGGACCACGACGATCAGTATGCCTAAGCCCACCACCACCATGCGCTGATAATCAACAGGGATGCCGACGACGATAACGCTTCCCTCAATAAAGACGGGAAGCGTATAGCTCATGCCCTTGAACCCGCCCCATCTAAGCCCTTCCAGGATAGCGAGTCCAATGGCATAAGATGCAATGATCTCGGAAATGGCCATCCCCCTGACCCGGATCAGGACAAATTGATAAAGCACGGCCCCTAATATCCCGATAAGGACCATCGTGATCAGAATGCTGAGCGCGTAAGGGACGCCGAAGCTGTTCAATAATGTCCATGTGATAAAACCGCTCAGCACGTAAATGGCCCCGTGCGCAAAATTGGGAACCCGGCTGATCCCGTAGACCAGGGCGAATCCGAGGGCCATCAGGGCCAGGGCAATACTGTTGATGGTGCCGTAAATCAGAATATCCATTCCTCAATCCTATCCGCAGATTACACAGATAACGCAGATAACGATCCGTGAATTGCTCAATCGCTAACTTTCTGAATTACTGATTACTTCTTCATCCACGGCGGCAGAAGGATCTCTCCTGCGGCAATCGATTTGGGAAATACCACGACCCTTTTTCCGTCCTGCCACTGGAGGATGCTCCCTACAGCCCCTTCTTTGGGATCAAAGCTGGGAATGATCTGATGGTTTTTGGGATCGAACCGAATCCTGCCATAAACGCCCATCATATCTGTCTTCTCCAGGGCAGCGACGACCTTTTCGGAGTCCAGCGATCCCGCACGTTCGATGGCGTCCTTGAGCACATATACTGCCATATAGCTGCTGGAACTGCCCAGACCCTCGGGCTCAACGCCCCATTTTTTGGCGTAGGCATCATAAAACTTCATGGTCCAGGGCGTGGCGTTGCTCGGGGCATTGCCGGCATTGACCACATTGCAAAGGGTATACTCGCCTTTTCCTTCCGTGGCCTTCCAGAAGCTGGGCTGTTCCGCGGCAGCCAGGGTCGACCCAAAGGGGAGGGCAGGCAGCCGCATGTCGTACCACTGTTTCAACAGGATCGAACTTTCCGGCATATCCATCCAGATATTGAGGATCTGGGCGCCGGCCTTCTTGGCTTTGATCAGGCCCATGGAAAAATCCGTGGTCCCGGTGGGATAGATCTCAGTACCCAGGACCTGCCATCCCTTGCGGGCCGCCACCTTGCCGAGGACTTTCCCCCCGCCCCTGGCATGGGCTACGTCCTGCACCATGATAAAGACCTTGTTCAGGCCGTATTTGCCCTGGATTTCCTGGAAGCACGCCATGATCTCCTTGACAAGCTGTACCGCTTCCCCATGGATGCGGAAGCCGTACTTGAACTTGTCATAGTTCTTGGCCACAATGGCATGAAATTTGGGGCTCAAAAAGCCTGTGGTGAAAATGGCCACTTTCTTATATTTGGAAAGCAGACCCATGGCTGCAAGGGCCGCTTCGGACCGGACAGGACCGCCTACGAGGAAATCCGCCTTCTTTTCAAGAATCAGTTTTTCAACGGCGAGAAGGGCCTCGCTGACAGGGACGCCTGGTTCCAAGTCCCGCGTGTCCAGGACCTCCACCTTGAAGGGACGCTTAATGCCTCCCACGTTGACACCTCCGGCGGCGTTGACTTCATCAACTGCCAGTTGGATGCCCCGTTCGGCATCCCAGCCGTACAGGTAGGCCGTCGAAAGGGGGCAGCCAAGGGTTATTGGCTTTTCAGCCAGGGCATAGGCCCCGGGCAGAACGAGAAAAACTACTGCTGTCAGGGCCGCCAAGATTCCAATTCCTTTCATCTTCATGTCTCTTCCTCCTTTGGCTTTTATCCCTCAGATTTGTTATACGGAAGATCCGGCGTGTCAGTGCCATAAATGACCGTGTTGCAGGACCTCCCACAATACTCGGGCCCGGGGCCGGCACACAACCCGGTCCTGTCTTTTTCAGGGCCGGATAACCGTGCCGATAGTTGCGCTCCCGCGTGCTTTAAAGATGCACAGCAAGGTGTATGCCGCGATTTGAGCGCACATATTGATGTATGGATAATTTAGGCAATGTATTAAATTTCAACCAGTTATGGAGATCCATTCACAGGCTGACAGGACAGGCGGCCTGAACCTGGATGAAAGATATTTTCAGGGGCGAAAAAGTATTTTCACGGTCTGCCTGGCGGCATTTTTCCCACCCTAACAGAACGTGCGGTTGGGCGGGGGTGTGATGCCGTACTTCCGGATCTTGCTGCGGAGGGTGGGTATGGAGATCCCGAGGGCCTGGGCCGTGCGGGTCCGATTCCAGCCCATTTGCCTGAGGGTATTCCGGATGTGTTCCTTTTCCATGCCGTTGAGGGAAGTGGAAGACGGACCCGAGGGCGAGCGCGGCTCATTCATCTTGAGGGCCCTCTCGATTTCGTCCAAAAGGATCACCCGTCCCCGGGCCCGCACAACCGCCTCCACCAGGACGTTTTCCAGCTCTCGCACATTTCCTTTCCACGGATGGGCCATGAGCCGCTCGATCACGCCCGCTTGAAGCTTGGTGACCTCGGTTTCCAGTTCAATGTTGATCTTGTCGAGAAAATGGTTGACCAGTTCGGGGATGTCGGAGATCCGCTCACGCAGGGGCGGGACCTGAAGGGTGACGACCCGCAGTCTGAAAAAGAGGTCTTCCCTGAATTCACCCTGCCGGACCATATTAGACAGATCCCTGTTTGTGGCGGCTGCAACCCGGCATCTGGACAGGAGAGGTTCATGACCCCCCACCCGCGTGTATTCACGACGCTGAAGGAATCCCAGGAATTTCCCCTGAAGTCCCTGAGGCAGTTCTCCGACCTCATCCAGAAACAAGGTGCCTGACCCGGCCAGTTCGATTTTGCCCTTTTTCCTGTGGATGGCACCTGTAAAGGCCCCGGCCTCATGGCCGAACAACTCGCTCTCCAGGAGGTTTTCCACCACCGCAGCGCAATCGAGGGTAATGAAGGGTTCGTCGCAGAAGGGACTGTTGGCGTGAATTACCCTCGCGATCAGCTCTTTGCCTGTGCCGGTCTCTCCCTGTATCAGGACCGTGGCCCTGTTTTGGCACAAAAGCCCGATCATCTTGAAGATGTCGCGCATGATTTCGCTTTTGCCGATGATGACTTCCTGGCTGCGGCCCGTCCTGGATTTGCCCAGTGCGGGGCTTTCACGGTCCACTTCCAGGATGCGCAAGGCCCGGTTTACGGACTTTTCCACCTCGTCTGCATCAAGGGGCTTGTGAATGTAGTCATATGCCCCCCGTTTCATGGCCTGGATAGTGGTTTCCATGTCATGAAACGCGGTCATCATAATGATCTTGGCAGTGCATCCGTCGGCCTGGCTCCGGTCCAGCACATCGAGGCCGTTCAGGTCCGGAAGACGGATATCCAGGATTACAACATCCGGTTTCTCCTGATGTAGGACATCAAGACCTTCCTGTCCTGAAGAGGCTGTGTAGACCGAATGCCCCTTTTCCCCCAAGAACATCTCGAGTGATTCGAGGATGGATCGCTCGTCATCCACAATGAGGATCTTGCCCATATATTCCTTTTGCGGGTATGAAGATATGGAAACAGGCCCCGCAGGGATATCGGGGCCACCTGTTTTCAACCTCTACCCGGCCGCCATGGACTTCCAAAATGCGTCTTGCGTTGCTGAGACCTAAACCTGTGCCCTTGCTTTTGGTAGTAAAAAATGGCTTGAATATTTCCTCCTGGAATTCCCTGGAAATCCCGGGCCCTTCGTCCTCGATGAGGATTTCCACCTGGGGTTTTCCGCTGTCTGGGTGATGGCGGGTGGTCAGGAAGATGCTTGCCCCTTCGGGGGATGCCTCGATGGCATTGAGAAGGAGATTGATTAAGGCCTGCCCTAATTTTTCGCTGTCCCCCGTAATATCGGGGATATCCGATCCATAGGAGGTTATCTTGGAAAGGTTCTTTTCCATAAACTTCATTTCGAGGAGCTCCAGGCAGGAGTCAAGGATGCGATGAATCCGGCAGTGGGCGAATTCCACCTGGAGGGGTTTGGCAAAGTCCAGCAGCTCTGTAAGAATCCGCTCCAGACGGATGACTTCCCGGACAGAGATGTCGATGCGCCTTTGATCGTTTCCCTTGAACTGGGCGTTTCGGTTGATGATCTGGAGATTCATCTTGACAGCGGAAAGGGGATTGCGGATCTCATGGGAAAGGGATGTGGTGATCTGGCCGATATAGGCCATCTTTTCGGCCTCGCGCATGCGCTGATTCATCTCGATCCGCTTGCTGATGTCCCGGCAGAGCCCGATGTTGGAGATTTTTTTCTCGTATCGGGCCACCTTGGCGGTAATCTCCGTGGGGTGACTTTTTCCTTCCTTGCTCAAGCGCAGGTATTCAAAAGAGGTAGGTGCGGATTCGCCCAGGATGCTTTTGGCATAAATGTCAGCAACCTTTTGCCGGCTTTCCGGGTCCACGAATTCGTTGAAATTTCTCCCTATGACCTCGTCCAGGGTATAGCCGTGCATGTCGCAAAAGGTCTTGTTGGCAAACACAATTGCCTCCTCCTGGATGACAAAATAGCCCTCATTGATCTCCTCCACCAGCGTCTTGTATTTGAGTTCGGACTCTCTCAACTCGGCTGTTCGGGCCTTGACTTCTTCCTCAAGTCTTAAGTTATGCTCGCGAATGCCTTTCTCATGCATGTCCTGAAAGTGGTCGCTGAACTTGTGAATGGTGTAGGCCAGGCATTGATTGATCTTTTCGACGTTTTCCTGAAATTCATCAATACTGGCCTCTCTGGCCAGGAGGGGAACCACGATAATTCGGTACAGTTCAAAGGCCTTCTGAACATCTGACAGCAGAAAACCGGCCTCGAGACGCATCTTGGTGATCTTGTCAATAAATACATTGATGTATCGGAAATCGGAATTGACAAGGATGTGATGATTGGCCCGGAATGCCTCGGAGACCGTACCATAGAGCTCCTGTATCGGCCTGGAGGCATATTGTTCCCCCACCTCTCGATGCAGTTTCTCGACCCATTTGCGGATAATCATCGAGCGATTTCGATGGTGAAATTCGGCAAGACTGAACCCCATGGTGTCTCCGGAACAAGCGCGGTTGACAGACGGGCATGCGGGTCAACCTACCCGCGACAAGGCGTCCCGGGTTGAGGACCTCCCTTCGTGGTCTCATGCCGGTCTGCGATTCATCAAAGAGGGCGGGGCGCCGGAACAGAAGGGAGGGCTTGAAGAGACGTTCTTTCGGAAAAAAACGATAGCGAAGTTGAGAAGGGGTGTCAAGACAAATGGGATCGTATCGCCTCAATAATTCGGGGGATAACAGCGAACGCACCGCCGGCGCACGAGGATTTTTGGTCCGCCCCGGGCCTCCGGGCCGGTCTCTTCAGTGACTTATCTGCGGGGGACACCCGCCTGCCAAGGCCAATTGAGCGTTCTTGCCAAGACTTTCGTCCCGTGGATCTGCG
>JAGHEC010000407.1 GCA_021159525.1 Deltaproteobacteria bacterium
ATAATTATGCCTGTAGCCCCAAAAATAAGGGAAAGCCCCATAAGGGCCCTATGCAACACAGACATACGTCCAAAAAAACCTTCTTTTTGTTGCGGGGTTGATTGGAGCTTCATATGCTTTTCCACAGGCACCGTGACCTCCAGTCGGTGTCCCATCTCATCGCTAACCACGGCTACCCAGTGTCCGGGGACATCAGGAAAAAAACAAAACGGTCCATTCCTGTCGGTTCTCCCAATTTGAAATGGGATTTTCTTATCTGGCGCGCTGATCACCCCCTTGGCATAGCTCATGGGCTCACCGGTTGTATACTCAGCAATTACTACTATACCTCCTGTCCCCATTTTGCCTCTTACTCCATGGGCGCAAAGGGAAGAGGCATATGAAAATGGGATTGCTAAGGAAATACAGTACAATATAACAAAAAAATTCTCATACTTTCCAGGTCCCCATTTTGTCTTGTCCTCTTCCCTAGTAAGGTATGGGTCGTCCTAAAAGACCTACCATTTCACAGTCAAGCCGACCCAGAACGTCCTCGGCCAGGCGACCGCGTAGTTGTTTGTGCCATAGCCATGCCAAACCGCCTGGCTGTAATGCTCATCAAATAGATTGTCGACTCTAAAGCTCAGCTTGTATTCAGTCTTATTTCTATCTTTGATGCTATAAGACAGTGCTGTATCTACTACATCGTAGCCACCATATTTGAACTGGTTCATACTGTCTATGTAATATTCTCCCACATGCCGCCACTTGGCCCTGATTCCAAGGCCCCAGGGGAAAGAATACTCTGCGCCCAGATTTATTATATTTTCGGGAATTCCATTGATTTTCTTTCCCTCTAATTGTTGATCAGGATTTTCCCGTACCTCGGTACTAACAAAAGATGCATCCCCAAAAATCTTAAGGGCTGTCACGGGGTTAAACTTTACGGCCAGTTCTATTCCTTTTCTCCTTGTCTTTCCGACATTCCTGTACTGACCGGATCCAGGTGGATCTTCCTGGATCTCATTAGTGGTATCAAGTATGTATGTAGATAGGTCAACCCATAACATCTTTATGGGAGTATAGGTCAAGCCCACCTCGTATTGTTTGATATTAACAGGGTCTACATTGATTGCAGGATCATATTTTGCTTCTTCTTCGGGCAATGCGAATCCTTCAGAATAACTTGCGCGGAAATCAAGGGGATCCAACACGCTGGAATGGAATCCAACCTTGGGACTCAGGTGATTGTAATTATTCATATCGTGTTTGAATCCTGAGCTTCCCGGATCATGATTGGTGTAGCTCCCCCCGAAATCATCATAACGCAGCCCCAGTTGCGGTCGAAAATAGCGTGAGATATCCAAATCAACCTTGCCGAAAAGAGAAGACGTCTTGATTATAAATTCCCTGTCCTGGGTTTCAGCTATCCTAACCCGATTACTGGTATTCCATCGAAGCCAGTCGGTATCTTCATAATAATATTCAGCACCAACGACACCAAGACAAGGAATTGAGAACAAGCTGGAGTCAAAATTCAAACTCATCCCTGTACCGTACACTTTCCGGTCGTAATTTCTTTCTGTTTGACCACCAGGATTGTAGCCCATTTTGGCAAAACGGGTAAAATTCTGTTGTGTCGAATAGACCCAATAGAGAAGCCGAAATTTATCTGTCAGATCATAGCCGAGGTCCAGTCTCTGGGTATAGAATTCCTTTTTCCCTCCATCGTCCTCGGCATTAACCGCTTGTTTTTTTGCCCAGTCTTCATCTTTGAATTGGTTTTCAGGGATATACCCAGGTGCATGCCAATCCGATCCATGAAATCTAAAAGACAAACTTGCGTCCAGCCTGTCTGTCAGATCATATGAAAATCTGGTCGAGAAGTTTCCTTTAAGCCATTTTGAGTTTTCCTGATAGCCATTTGTCCGGTAGAATTGGAAGGCGGAGTTATTGTAAAGACCCGATCCAAGCCCAAGTTTGGTTCCAAACGCTCCTTGGACATCAACAGTGGCAAATGAACCATACTCAGCTTTAAGCAGGTTGTATGTTCCCCTTTTTCTCGTAAAAAAAGAAACAGTCCCAGCTCTGGCAAAATTTCCCGATAGGACTGAAGACGGCCCTTTGTAAACCTCAAGTCTCTCCACTTCCAGCGGTATAATCACATTCATGTCAGCATAACCATCCGCATGGGATTCTCCTTCATTGAGTGGAATGCCATCTATGTAGATGGCTGCATCACCTCCATGGCCACAGCTTTTAAACCCTCTCATGGAGAAACTATTCGCAACCCCTCCTTGATTGTAATTGCCAATTTCAACGCCGGGAACCTCCTTGAGTATATCTGACGTTCTGTCAAGCCTCAGGTTCTCAAATTGGTCAGCGCTGATAATATTTATTGTACCTGGATCAAAGGAATACGGTATTGCCTCTCCCTTGACCGTTATATCCTCGAGTTTGATGCTCTCCTGTTTGTTTTCGGCCCCAGAGACGACCGATTTAATCAACAATACAGAAAAACATAGCAAAAAGCCAAACAAACTTATCCTCTTCATTTCATCACCTCCATTTCAGCGGAAATAGTGCTATTTTTCTATTTCGAACATCATATAGGCGCGGTAGTTTTCATAATCAGCATCCCGATTTCCCGCAGTGTCAAATTGATATTCAGCACCGATTAGCCATTTCCCGGCTTTAGTCAATCTTACATATGCAATGCCATTTCCGTCTGTCTTGGTTTCCACAGGGTATGTGCCTTTTTCCGCAGGTCTGTATCCTTCGTAGACACCAAAGACAATGACATCCTTAACCGGCTTACCGTTGTAAAGCACGACTACGGGAAAGCTCTGTCCCGGCTTTAAGGTAGTTGGATCTTTTTGAGGCACAATTTCTATTCTGTATCCGAAAATCATCTTGTATGAATCTGAAGCCCTTCCGACTCTAAAAAAGGTCTTCACAGATTTGACATATTTGCCTCCTTGAACAACATTTTTCGCTCTCCTTTTGGGTTCAGGTACCCAGCCTTCCGTAGTCTTGGACCAATATGAGGGCGCAATGCTTGAAGTGCCGATTATGTAAGCGCCCTGTCCAAAGACAGGTACTATGCTCCACGCTGCCTTTGGATCAACCCTTGAATAGGCAAGTGGAATCCGCTGACCATCAGGAGTAATCAAGTTAAGCCGGTATTTGGTGATATCTGGCGTCTCCACCGTGCCAAAATAGCTATGGCCACAACTGAAAGCTATCTTTACCAATGAATTTTCAGGGGGATAGAATGTATCTGGAATGATCCAGTAATGATGCGCCAAAGCGGTTGAACTCGTAATACAAAAAATGATCAAATATAGTGCTAACAAATAGAACTTACGCATATTACCTCCTTAGCTCTTGATAAAATGAAAAAATTTACTGAAAACAGACCTCGGGATGGGTCACCAAAGAATAGATTGGTGATTATTTGACGGGGGAAAGCTTCGGTGATATAAAAATATACGAAGCAGCCCTCACCCCGAGGGGGCTTCACCACGGAAGGCGGCCGGAAAAACCATGGCTTGGGAAAGGCTGCCTTCCTACAAAATTGAGTACGCCCACTTTGTTAGATATCTTTTTATCACCACCTCCTTTCACTCAAACAAAAAGGCCACGAAGATTGCCCCCTTCTGGGAACATGGACCTCCGTGGCCTTTTTCGATTCGCTTTTCGCCGCTCGAAGCGGAACTTACTATTTTTGTAACCTCTCTATTTAGAGGTCTTGCTATCTCCCGTGATACAGCCCATCTGAACGGCTTCTGCCGCCCTTTGCCGGGGATGTCTTACTACTTCAGAAACTCCGCCAAGTCAAGAGTTTTGTGGCTCAACCGTATTCCTCTGAATAATCCTCCAGTGCTCGATCCGGATTGTCGCTTTTTCGGTAATGTCCGTAACACACGTTTATTGACCTTTTGCTTTTTTAGCATACACAATTCCCGTTAATCTTCTTAAAGCAAGGAATGCAGTATAGATCACCATTTTGGTCAATCAATCTCCCTTCCAGAAGCGGCTGACCGGAACATGAACATCTGTGATACACCCCGGCCAGCTCAACAGGGGGCTCATTCCACTCAATCTTTTTTACGTCAAACAAGTGTCCAGGAGATAGGCTTGAAAGGCAAGTTATTTACTTAGTTAAGGACGTCCCGAATTTTATTGTTAGACGGGTAGTTTTTTTGTCTCTTTTTTGCCATCCGCCACATAATTATGCCTGTAGTCCCAAAAATAAGGGAAAGCCCCATAAGGGCCCTATGCAACACAGACATACCTCCAAAAAAACCTTCTTTTTGTTGCGGGGTTGATTGGAGCTTCATATGCTTTTCCACAGGCACCGTGACCTGCAGTCGGTGTCCCATCTCATCGCTAACCACGGCTACCCAATGTCCGGGGACATCAGGAAAAAAACAAAACCGTCCATTCCTGTCGGTTCTCCCAATTTGAAATGGGATTTTCTTGTCTGGCGCGGTGATCACCACCTTCGCATAGCTCATGGGCTCACCGGTTGTATACTCAGCAATTACTACTATACCTCCTTTCCCCATTTTGCCTCTTACTCCATGGGCATGAAGAGAAACAGGGAAAGTAAAGGCGATCAATACTATAATTGTCGCAATTTTTGGTTTCATATATTCACCCGTTTTTTCTTTCTCCAATAAACGTAGAAAGGAATTCCACTCAAGCTGACGGCAATTCCCAAGATTGATTCGTAAGGCTTTTCTACTAACACTTTTAAAGCTATCCATAAGTAGACAGCAAGGAATATAAAAGTGGTATAAGGATAGCCCCAAACCTTATAAGGTCTCTTTAACGCGGGACATCTAAATCGAAGGACAAATACACCCAGAGCAGTAGCGATGGAGGCAATTAGCATTATAAAAACCACATAGGTAAGCAGCTGATAAAAATTACCCCAAAGCACCAAAAAAGAAGAGATCACTGCCTGAGAAATGATGGAAACATAGGGGGTTCGGTAACGAGAATGAACAGTCCCTGCTTTTCTAAAAAAAATCCCGTCTTTACCCATAGCATAGTAAATCCTGGGGGCGGTGAGGGCCACTGAGTTAAGGCTTCCCAGAATAGCAAGAATTATAGCCAGTGATACTATCATGGTAGCCCCAGGACTAAAAAGAGAACGACAGGCAAAAGTTGCAATTTCTATTATCCCTTTCATTTCAGGTATCGGAAGAGCATAAATATAGAAAATGTTCATCAAGACATATACAATGGCAACAATAAGGCTGCTCAAAATAAGTGATAGAGGAAGATTCTTTTCTGGTTTCTTTATTTCAGAGGCTACATAGGCTGACACAAACCATCCACTATAGGTAAAAACTACTGGAATCATTGGTGCACCAAAGAGGTCACCTAAAAATAAACCTTTTGAAGAGAAACTGAAGTGGTCAAGGTTTCCCGAACCCCATATAAATCCAGAAAACAATATGAGAAAAATAATGATCAGATTAAACCCACTGCACAGATTCTGTAATCTACTTGCATGCTTCACTCCCAGATAGTTTATTACTGATATTAGAAGAAGGGAAAAAATGGCCAAAGATTTCTCTTCCCAGAGGTGATATTCCCCTCCAAAAAATAGAGGTAAAAGATATTTAGCAAGACCTAAAGATAAAGCAGCAATAGAGCCCGGATTTATAATAAAAAAACCTACCCAACCCAAAAGAAACCCAGCCCAAGAGCCATAAATATTTCGGAGATAAACGTAATCACCACCAGCATAAGGAAAGGCCGCCCCTAACTCTCCATATGTTAAGGCCCCACACAAAGTCAAAATCCCGCCCATAACCCAGATAATAAGGATATACTGAGCATCGGGGAGTTCCTGGGCGAGGATACCCGTGGTGGTAAAAATACCTATCCCCACCACATTCCCCACCACAATCATCACTGCATCAAAGAGGCCTAACTGTCGTTTAAGTCCATTTTCTTTGTCAGACAATAGTTGGCCCGCTTTATCTCACTTCAAATGTTAAGGTAGCACCATATAAGTATTCATCACATTCTTCCTTATCAGGAAAAGGAAATCTGTGGTCTACCTTCACCATCCACTTGCCTTTCTTCAGTATTTTGATACTTCCTACTCCTTTTCCATCAGTCATAGTGGTGTAGGCAAAGGCGTTCTTCTTCTCTGAAAATCCAGCATAAGTGGCAGAAAGATGAGCTCCGGAGACAGGTTCCTCCCTAAAAATTAATTTCAGAGGGAAGGCATCTCCCTCTTTTAATTGAGCTGGAGCCTTAAGCGGGATTAACTCTAGAGGATGGGCAACCTTTTGGGACATACCATTATTTTTCTTCCCTACCTGAAGTATAGCTTTTGCCCTTTTATCGTAGTGGAAACAGGTAATTACATTTTCCAGGCCCTTCTTGGTTCGGAGTTTATAACCTTCAATAGTCTTGGTAAGAAAGCCGGGCTTGATCTCAGCGGCAACAAAATAGATACCGGGTACCTGAGGAGTAAATGAAAAATGAGTAGGATCAAGCTTTTTAAGCGAAATCTTTTCTCCTTTAGGGCTTACAGCATAAATACTTTCAAGCCATCCTTCCTTTATTGCCTCGTCACTGGGAAATCTATGCCCCCAACCAAGCTCAATGGTTACTACTTGTCCTGGCTTAGGAAAGTAGTTTCCGGCATTTAGCCAGAAGTCATGAGCGTGAACGATTGAAGCGAATAAAAGGATTGTTAAGCTGTATAAAATAACTATCTTCTTTTGTTGAGTAGACATCTTTTAACTCCTTCTTAAAACCAAAATTGTTGTCCATTTAAACCCGGTGGATCCTGACGCTGTGAAAATTTAACAGGCTTTTTAGGGTTACCTATTACTACTATCATAATTTTGTCCTAATCTTGATTGGTGTAGTTTCATTGCAGCCTCATAAGGCTTACCTTCCAGAAAGCGGCCTATAAGTAAAAGTCCCATAAATTTGTCCTTTTCATTTGCCAACTTTTGTCCCATATCGGCAATAGTTCCACAAACGATTCGTTGTCGGTCTGGATATCCAGCCCAGAAAACTACCACGCAGGGCATATCATGCGGTAATACCTCTTTTAAGGCCGGAAACAGCGTTTCGGATTGCCCAAGGGCCATATAGAAAATCATGGTTTTCGGATACTTGGCTAAGTCCCTTAGGACCTGATCTTCTTCCAACCTCGGTCCCATTAAAAAAAATGGGGCCGTCTGTATCACCATGCGAGTATCATGAGCAGGTATCACGCTTTTTTTCAACGCAGCCATAGCAGCTGCATCGCATCCCATGCCAGGAATGATCACAACATCATTGGGGTCAAACTGTTCCACATACCAGTGGCCGGGGCCAAAGAGACAGGGATTACCCGAGTCCAAAAGACCTACATCTTTTCCTTGAGATAAAATTCTTTTGATTTGTGACACTCTTTTATCTCTTATTTCAAAACGTTCTATCTTGAATCTGGCAAATTCCTCCTTATTCAATTTTTGGTAATCTTTTCCTTTGTAATCCCAGAATCCTTTCCAGGGATCAAATAGGATAGGTTTATTGCCAATATAATCTGCAAAGAGCTTTGCTTGCCGATTTGATGCTATGATATAATCCATCCTTTTAATTGTATCCAAAGCCTGGAGTGTTGCCATTCTTGGCCCAGCTGGACCTGTTCCAATTACATAGAAGTGCCCGCGACCCCAGGCAAATCCCTGGGGTAGGGACACACATTCAACAGCGGCCAGGACAATAGTTATAATGCAAAGAATTTGTTTTAACAGCTTCATGAGCTCCCTCCACTAATTATTTTTTAAAACTTCACGCCAACCTGGAAACCCCACAGATACTTGGGCATCTTATAACCTGCAATCTCTTCATAGTCGGTTCCAGTTATATTGTTAACAAATGCTTTGGCCGTATATTCCATGCCATTAAATTTGAATCCCTGCTCAAAGCCTACATCCACCGTGATATAGTCTTCGAGCTTTGAGCCTTTTTGAGTCTTACGAGAGGCCACATAGCGGGAGCTAAACTGGAGCCAACCGTCCTCCCAGACCTTATATCTGGCCAATAACTTGACTTTATGCTTTGGCAGAAGTGCGGGAAGATAGTAGGTCCAATCTTCCTCAAAGCCACTCTTATCCGCATCGTATTTCTGATATACATAAGCCGCAGTTGCCCGGAATCTTTCACCAAGACGGACAGCAGCTTCAATTTCACCACCATACAGTTTAAAATGGTCGATATTATATAGGCAGTTACTACCAATTCCTGTGCCAGGTGAAGCTATGCCGTTATCGTTAATGAAATCTTCAATGTCATAGTAAAAGAGCGCTGACCTCAAGCTTACCGGTTTAAGGTCTTTTATAATCCCAATCTCATATTCCCGGGCTGATTCTGGATTTAAGGAAGGATTATCAGGGGACGCGCACCGCGCCCACCAGTAATAGTCTCAGGGGCAAGGGAGTCTATATGAACGGCTTACAGCTGCATAAAGAGCTGTGCTCGGCGTTGCCTGGAAATCCACCTTAAGGCTTGGATATAGACCAGAGTCATCCTGTTTTTTGCCTGGTATAGCCCCCCCGGCTCCAAACCGGGAATAATAAGTATCCATATCTATCTTGTAATACCTGACTCCAGGTGTGAGAGTCCAGGCATCTCCAAGCCGGATGACGTCCTGCAAATACGCTGACTTAACCAGATAAATGATGGGGTTTTTATCGGGCCATCCAAGTTCTTGATACTCAAATCCCAGGGTTAAACTATGTCTCGAAAGAAAATGGAATTTGATATCCCGATATTCGCAAATCATACCCTTTGTTCTATCATCAACAAATTGATCTTTTTTAAAAGTGTTACCCCGCCACATGTTAATCCATCGTCTACCCTCAGTCAGAAAACCATGTAATTTGATATTGCCTGGACCTAATGGCAAGTTGAGAATTCCGTCTAAATATGTGGTATGTTTTTCCCAATGGGGATTATTTTGAGGTAACTGGCCAGTGGGAGGGAGATGCCTTAGCTGATCGGCACCTGGAATAAAATCAGGGTAATCCGGATCATAGTCCGGCCTGCCTGGGTCATTTATGACAGGAAAGCCATAATCTACATCCGAGTATTTAACCCCAAGGTTAAAGGTGGCTTCATGGGGCAAGAAAAAAGTAAGATGTCCATTGAGATTATAAGTTTCCTGATAATTGTTTCTAAGGTACCCATCAGTTTCTCCCTTACCGGCTGAAAAATGGTAACCTATTAAATTGTAAAGACCCCCGTTGATAGAAACTGAACCATTATAAGTGCCATACCTACCATATCCTCCCTTAAAACTTATATCTGGCTTGATCTCCTTGGTCTTTTTTCCCTTTTTGGTAATAATGTTAATTACGCCTCCTATGGCGAATGGATGAAGCACTGAATGTCCTCCACGGATAATCTCAATACGGTCAATGTCATCCATGTTCAATGTTGACCAGTCTACGATATATCTCCCAACATGGCCGGTATGATTAATCCTCCGGCCATCAATCTCTATAACCATCCGTCCCTCATTAAGGCCACGGATTGATACTTCATCACCCGGGCTGGCCATAAGGGGATTGGTTCGCTGAACGTCGATCCCGCCTATTTCAGTTAAGACATCAGTCAGGGTGCGCACCTCACCCGGCTTCTTGAATTCATCCATGCGGATGATCGTCTTCTCAGGGGTAATCTCAACCCCAGGTTGTGGCGCTATGACAATAATCTCCCCAAGATCTACCTGTGCCGATACATTACCTTCAAGCACGCCAAGCATTGGAATGTAACCTATAAGCAAACAGATAATGCCTAAGAATATGACTTTCGCCTTTGATCGCATTCTCTCTAACCCCCTCCTTCAATAATTTATTCCTTTTCTGAATGACCCCGGGCCGGAAATAACAAGTTGACGAACGGACATTTCACATGTATAAAAATCCTGAAGCATCCCTCACCCCGAGAGGGCTTCACCACGGAAGGCGGCCGGAAAAAACCATGGCTTGGGAAAGGCTGCCTTCCCGCAAAATTGATTATGCCTACTTTGTTAGATATCTTCCCATCACCACCTCCTTTCACTCAAACAAATAAGGCCACGAAGACTGCCCCCTTCTGGGAACATGGACCTTCGTGGCCTTTTTCGAATCAGTTCTTTCCGCTCAAAGCGGAGCTTGCTATTTTTGTAACCTCTCTATTTAGAGGCCTTGCTATCTCCCGTGATACAGCCCATATGAACGGCTTCTGCCGCTCCTATCAGGTGAATCTTATTACTTCAGAAACTCCGCCAAGTCAAGAGTTTTGTTGAGTAACCGTATCCCTCCAAATGGTCCTTATTGTGTTTTTTGTAACAGCTCAATAAATGGGGGCAGAAGGGTTTTTCCGACGCGACTGCCGGGAGGGCGCCGTCTCTTTGTGACTTATCAGTGGGGCAAGCCGCAGTTCGACGAATGCGAGAATGCCAAAGGGGCAAGCCTGCCCGCCATTGCCTTGTTACCCATGTTACTTCCTTCTGCCATCGCAGATCCACGGGACGAAAGTCTTGGCAAGAACGCTCAATCGGCGTTGGCAGGCGGGTGTCCCCCGCAGATAACTCACTCAAGAGACCAGCCCGGAGGCCCGGAGCGGAAGAAAAATTCTTCTGCCCCGGCACTAGGTTCGCAGTTATCCCCCTAATTATTGATGTGATACAAATTCCCTTTGAATTGCGATGCCCCGATTTCATAACCTCAGACGGAGAAACAAAGAACACAACGACCAGAAAAAATAATTCAGTTTCACGCCCAAAATATAATCTCTTTGCGGTGTTGCGGCTTTGTGTGGAGATGTTTGCACTGCGGTCGTCCGCTTTAGAGCCCTTTCGGGGGCAAAAGGTCTCATGGAAATTTGAAAAAATCAAAACTCCTTGGAAACCAAGGGGATTTGTGGTATGAGCCAGGGCCTGTTCATCCCACATGTAAAAAGAGGAACGTTGATGATCGAGAGCGAGAACCGGCACAAAATTACCTTTGAAGGCAAAGAAATCAGCCTGATCGGAACCGCCCATGTGTCCGAGGAAAGCGCCGACCTTGTGGCAGCGGTCATCCAAGAGGAACGTCCCGACACGGTCTGTGTGGAGCTCTGTGAATCCAGATACCAGGCCATGATCCAGGAAAACCGGTGGAAAGAGACCGACCTCATCAAGGTCATCAGGGAGAAGAAGGCCTTCCTCCTCCTCTCCAATTTGATGTTGGCCTCTTTCCAGAAAAAGATCGGGAAAAGACTGGGCATCAGGCCGGGTGCTGAAATGCTCCGTGCCATCCAGGCCGCCAAGACGGCAGGCGCACAAATCCATCTGGTAGACAGGGACATCCGGACCACCCTTTCCAGGGCCTGGCGGCTTATGGGCCTCTGGACCAAGATAAAGCTCCTGGCCCAATTGCTGGTCTCTTTTGGGGACGTGGAGGACATCGAAAAGGAGGACATCGAAAAAATGAAGCAAAAAGATGTCCTCGAGGCCCTTCTCGCGGAGCTGGGGGACATCCTCCCTGAATTACGGCGGGTCCTGATCGATGAAAGGGACCTCTACCTGGCGGCCAAGATCCGCACGGCCCCCGGCAAACGGATCGTCGCAGTGGTGGGCGCTGGACACGTCCCCGGGATCCAGGCCCACTGGCATAAACCGGTGGATGTGGCGGCGCTGGAAGTCCTTCCCCCGAAGGGAAAAGTCATGGGATTTTTGAAATGGGCCATTCCGGTTTTCGTTGTGGGGCTCATCGGCGCAGGATTTTTCATGTCAGGGGCCGAGGCCGGATCCCACATGATCAAATGGTGGGTCCTGGCCAATGGCCTCTTTGCCGGAGCCGGGGCCCTTTTGGCCCTGGCCCATCCCCTGACCATCCTGACCGCCGTGGCGGCCTCTCCCATTACCTCTCTGAACCCCATGATCGCCGCGGGCTGGGTTGCCGGGCTCGTGGAGATTTTCTTGCGCAAGCCCAAGGTAAAAGACTTTGAACAGCTCCCCGAAGATATCGGGTCTGTGAGAGGATTCTGGAAAAACAAGATCACGCGGGTCCTTTTGATCGTGGTCCTGACCAATATGGGGAGTTCCCTGGGGGCCTTTATGGCCCTCCCACTCATGGCCAGGGTCTTTTGATCGGATTCCGTTCTTCTGGCCTTGGTCTGGAGAGTGGTCGGGCCTTTTCAGCCGAAGAGCTTGCCTTGATCCACATCCCCCGCTCCTCTTTTATCCAGCCCCAGGTGGAGATAGGCCCTACGTGTGGCCACCCGGCCCTGGGCTGTCCGCTTGATATATCCCTTCTGAATGAGGAACGGCTCATACACGTCTTCAAGGGTGTCCTTCTCCTCGCTCACGGCCGCGGAGAGACTATTCAGGCCAATAGGCCCGCCGTCGAACTTATCGATGATGGTATGCATGATGGTGCGGTCCATCTTGTCAAGTCCCTCATGGTCCACGTCCAGCATATCGAGTGCCCGGCCGGCCACCTCCTGGGTAATGACGCCCTCCGCTTCCACCTGAGCAAAATCCCGAACCCGCCTCAAAAGTCGGTTGGCCACCCTGGGGGTCCCGCGGGCCCTCTTGGCGATCTCGAGCGCCCCGGCCTCCTCAATAGGGATCCTGAGGAGGGCGGCCGAGCGGAGGACGATCTGATGGAGATCTTCAGGAGCATAAAACTCCACCCGCAGGATTACCCCGAAACGATCCCTCAATGGAGGGGTAAGAAGACCGGTCCGGGTAGTGGCCCCCACCAGCGTAAAGGGCGGAAGGGGGATCTTCATGGTCCTGGCCGACGGGCCCTGCCCGATAATGATGTCCAGCTCATAGTCTTCCATGGCCGGATAGAGGACCTCCTCGACAACATGGTTGAG
This sequence comes from Deltaproteobacteria bacterium, assembly GCA_021159525.1. Taxonomy (GTDB): domain Bacteria; phylum Desulfobacterota; class DSM-4660; order Desulfatiglandales; family Desulfatiglandaceae; genus AUK324. The sequence continues at coordinate 12,859 of JAGHEC010000407.1, forward strand.
GCGGTGGATCTCATCAATAAACAGGACATCTCTGGGCTCAAGACTCGTGAGGATGGCCGCCAGATCCCCGGATTTCTCGATAACCGGGCCCGAGGTGCTCCTGATGTTCACGTTCAGTTCATTGGCAATGATGTGGGCAAGGGAGGTTTTCCCCAGCCCCGGGCTTCCATGAAACAGGACATGGTCCAGGGCCTCGGAACGACCCCGCGCCGCCTCGATAAAGACCCTTAAATTCCGTTTCATCTCCTCTTGGCCGATATATTCGTCAAGGGTCCGGGGCCGGAGGTTGATCTCCGCGGGGATCTCGTCCAAAAGGGGGTCAGGACTAATGATTCGTTCTTCCATTATATCACCGCTACGACAATGTCCTCAGGGCCTTTCGGATCAGCCCTTCCAGGGTCATCTCGCCTGCCCGCTGATTAGCTCTTTCCACGGCTCTCCTGGCTGATTTGGCGGAATATCCCAGATTCACGAGCGCGGAGAAGGCGTCTTCCACCATACCCCGCTCCTCCCTATTGAGGTTTGGGGACTGGGGGATATCCACGCCTCCAAGGGCCTTGCATGCCCGATCCTTCAGTTCCAGGGCGATCCGCTCCGCGGTCTTTTTCCCAACCCCGGGGATGGCCTGAATCCGCGGGGCGTCTCCCCTGGCAATGGCCTCCAACAGTTCCTGCGGGCCAATACCGGACAGGACATTCACCGCCAGCCTGGGGCCGATGCCGGATACCGAAATCAGCATCAGAAAAAGGTTTTTTTCCAGGCTCGATCCAAAACCGAACAGGGTCAGGGCGTCATCCCTGACATGTGTGTGGATCAACAGTTCGACCTTGTGATCTGTTTCAGGGAGGCTGTAAAAGGTGGACAGGGGAACGATGACCTCATATCCCACGCCCCCCACATCGATAATGATCGACTGGGGCGTCTTGACAAGAAGGGCGCCGGCCAAACGGGCAATCATGGTTTCACCGATTCCAGCCTGGTCCAGTTGATATGACAAATGGCTGTGGCCAGGGCATCCGAGGCATCCAGGGGCAATTCTTGCCGGATACCCAGGATGACCTGAACCATGGACCGGACCTGGTCCTTGCCGGCCCGGCCATAACCCACGACCGATTTCTTGATCTCAAGGGGAGTATATTCAAAAATGGGAATGTTGCACTGCACTGCAGCAATCAGCACCGCGCCCCTGGCATGTCCCAACTTAAGGGAACTCTGGATATTTTTGGCGTAAAAGAGATCTTCTATGGCCATTTCGCCAGGCTCATAGCGGCCCATGATCTCCAACATGGATTCAAATATAGCATGGATTCTTTTGTAAAACGGGGATGTTGAAGGGGGTCGTATAAGACCGGCCTGCACGCAGGTAAAGCGCCGGCAGCCCTTTTCCACCAGGCCGTAGCCGGTCACCCGCGAGCCGGGATCCACCCCCAACACCAGCATCAGCCCACGGCCTCCATCTCCGCCTCGGAGATATCAAAATTGGCGTACACATGGGATACATCGTCGTGGTCTTCAAGGCCCTGCATGAGAGACAGCATCTGCTGGGCCTTTTTGCCCTCCACCTTGACGGTGCTCTTGGGGATCCGGGTGACCTCTGCATAGGTGTAGGGAACTCCGGCCTCATCGATGCTCTTCTTTACCGCCTCAAAGCTGGCCGGGGCCGTAATAACCTCATACTCTGTTTCTTCTTCATTGACGTCATCCGCGCCGGCCTCCAGGGCCAGGTTAAAAAGGGCCTCTTCATCCACCTTGTCCTTTGCAAAAGAGATCACGCCCTTCTGCTCAAACATGTAGGCAACGCACCCCGGCTCGCCCAGGTTGCCCCCGTGGCGTTCAAACAGGTGCTTGATGTCAGCCACGGTCCGGTTCCTGTTGTCTGTCAGGCAGTCGATCAAAATCGCAACTCCCCCCGGGCCATAGCCTTCATAACTGGCCTCCTCATAGGCGACTCCTTCCAACTCGCCGGTTCCCTTCTTGATGCCCCGCTCAATATTTTCTTTGGGCATGTTCTCGGCCTTGGCCGCGGCAATAGCCGCCCTCAGACGGGGATTCCCGTCCGGATCGCCTCCGCCCATGCGGGCCGCCACAGTGATCTCTTTGATCAGCTTGGTGAAGATCTTCCCCCGCTTGGCATCGGCTGCCCCCTTTTTGTGCTTGATGGAACTCCATTTTGAATGCCCTGACATATTTCCCCCCGGCAAAAAATGTCTCGTGCAACTCGGCAGAGACACAAAGAAAGTTTGTTATTTACAAAACTGAAGAAAACCTGAATTCCTCGATTCCCCGATGTGGACGCGTCCGGTCCCTCGCTCCTGTCTGCCGCACCCGATAAGATACACCTCCCTGCTCCGCTTGCGGGTTGCCTTGGGTCTCAGGAGGCGGACCTCCCGGAAAAGGCCGGAGATCTCTTTCTTGAACTGATTGAGTCCCTCCCCTTCAAAGGCCTTGCACAGAAAATGCCCGCCGGTCTTCAAAAGAACGTCGGCGATGTCGGCCGCCCTCCCGGCCAGGGCAAGGGACCGGCTTTCATCAACGACCCATATGCCTGTGGTCGACGGCGCCAGATCGCTCATGATCAAGTCCCTGGGGGAGATCTCCTCTGCCAGCCGGTCCGTCTCCAGAGATCTGACATCCGCCTGTATAAACCTGAATCGAGAATCAGAGAGCTGATGCGGCTGTTTCAAATCGATTCCCACCACATCGGCCCCGGGTCCGGACTTGCTCAGGGCATACTGACACCAGGAGCCCGGATAACAGCACAGATCCAGAATGCGGCTCCCATTCTTGATCAACTTGAATCGGTTGTCGATTTCCTGGAGCTTGTACACCGACCGGGCCAACCACTTCTCGTCTCTGGCCCGGCGGGTATACGCGTCGTCCCATCTGTTTGATGTCATTTTTATATTTTTATCGTAACCGTTCACGGGGGATTTTTGGTCAAATTTGGGATTGTCCGCCTCACGTAACAGCTCAATAACCCCGGGCAGGAGGGTTTTTCTGACGCGACTGCCGGCCTCCGGCTCGTAGCGGGCCTACGCCCCGGAGGGAGCACAAGAAAAATCTTCCTGCCCCGGTGGTACCGTCGCTGTTATCCCCCGAATTATTGAGCTGATGGGATTTTCTCATATCAGTGTATCAGGGAGATCTCAAGACCCCGTGAACGGTTACTTTTTATCACAGTCGTATCTCCTTTGCAAAAAAAATATGGGGCTGTTCAGGGTATCAACAAGCCCTTTCAAATTACTGCAAGGTGTATTATATTTTAATCATTATCTTAAAATCAGGAGGCGAAACAATTTGGAAAAAGTAGCTGTTGACGGGGTTGAGCTTTATCTGAGCGAGCCGGATCAGGTTCACATGCAATGGGTGGGGCAACAGGAACTGATTACCCAGATCCAGGCCGCCTGGCTGGTCATCGGCCATGAAGATCTTCCCCTCAGCCCGCGGCTCGTTGGGAAACCGGGCGTGGGCAAGACCACGCTTGCCTACCATGCCGGGAGGGAGTTGAACCGGCCGGTTTATCTGTTTCAGGCTACCATGGATACCCGACCCGAGGACCTGATTGTCACCCCGGTCATATCGGAAAAAGGCAAGATCAAATACACGGCCAGTCCAGTAGTCTCCGCCATGATCAAGGGGGGCGTGGCCATCATTGACGAGGGGAACCGGATGAGCGAGAAGAGCTGGGCCTCTCTTGCCCCCCTCCTGGACAGCAGGCGCTATGTGGAGTCCATCGTGGCCGGAATCAAGATTAAGGCCCATCCCGAATTCAGGCTCTGCACCACCATGAACGATGATGCCAGTACCTTCGAGCTGCCCGAATATATTCATTCAAGGCTCCAGCCCCGGATCCACATCGATTTTCCGGAAAGGGATGAGGAACTCCTGATCCTCAAGAGTAATCTCCCCTTTGCAGACCAGGAAATCCTGGAATATGTAGTGGAATTTCTCCAGGCTGCCCATGATGCAGATGAACGCTATTCCGTAAGGGAGGGGATCAATATTGCGCGCTACGCCTTGAAGCGCCTGGCAGGTCCCATCCAGGAGGGCCGCGCAGGGGACAGGGGCGACCGGATGCTCCTGCACCTCAAAGAAGCCGCATCCATGATCCTGGATGAGGCCGCATCTGTATATTTCAAGGAGTTGGTGGATGAAAGTGACAGGGATACCTGAACTCCAATGGGGCCGGATCCTCATGGTCCCCATCCTCCATAACCGGGTGGAATTCGCCACGGAGGTGCAAAAGGCCTTTGAGGCCTTTCAACCGGATCATGTGGCTGTTGAATATCCCGACACCCTGAAAGGAAAAATCATTAGCGGTGTGGGCCGGCTCCCCCTTTTGTCCGTGGTCCATTACGAAGAATCGGACGGTGTCTTTGTCTATTTGCCCATCGAACCCACAGACGGCCAGGTGGAGGCCATCCGGCTGGCCCTTTCAAGAGGGACGCCCGTCCATTTTGTGGACCGGGACACGGACGGGTATCTCCCTGATTTTTCTCCCATGCCCGATTCCTATGCGGTTACGCGGATCGGTTATGCAGCCTACTGCCGGGCCTATATGGCAATAAACCAAGACGAGCCGGCCTCTTCTCACGACCTGCTCCGGGAAAGGACCATGGCCTACAGGCTTCAGCAACTGGCCAAGACGGGCAGCAAGGTCTTTTTTGTGTGCGGGCTGTCCCATGCCCTCAGGATACGCCGGCTTTTGGACCAGCCCCAAACTGAGGTCATCGGCCGACGGGTGCGCAAAGTGGTCGGTCTTGCCCACCTGCACAGGGATTCCAGCCGGGAGATTATGGGTGAGATGCCCTATCTCGCAGCAGCCTACGAGCGGCGTCGATCATCCGGCCATGGGCATGTGGACAGGATCAGGATCCAGATGGACTTGATCCGTGCAGCCACAGGACGATACGAGAAGGCTACCAGGGAAACCCCTTCCCGGAATCAGGTCCGCATCCTTAACCGATTCGCCAGGAACTATGCCCTCCTCACAGGAAAGCTGGTCCCCACCTTTTATCAGCTTATTGTGGCGGCCCGGGGGGCCGTGGACGACAATTTCGCCTATGAGTTGTGGGCCGAGGGAAGCCGTTATCCATGGCAGACCGAGGAACCCGGGCTTCCGGTGCTCCGTCTGCAGGGAGAAGACCTCTTCCTGGACCAAAAAAGGATACGGTTTCATCGGCAGATGAAGACCCTGCGTACCCGGCTGGTGCCGGTCCCGGTGCGGAAGAAGCGGCGGGAGCGCCGGGAACGGGAATGGCGCAAGGAATTCAAAGGAATCAACATCTGCTCCTATCCACCCGAGGATGTGGCGGTGGAAGGGTACGGTCATTACCTGAGAAAAAAGGCCCTTGAGATTAAGACCGAGGAGAATGGCCGCATCGAACCCTTTACCTGCTCCATGCGCGACGGCCTCGACATCCGGGAGACCGTTCGGAAGTGGATCACCGGTGGTTCCATCTACGTCAGGGAAGGCCGACCTCTCAGGGGAAAGGTGGGATCGGTGGCAGTGATCTTTGACCCGGATTATCCAGACCAGGAAGGGAACGAGAAGTTTCCCTGGTGCGTGACCTGGCTGGGCGAGCATAATCAGGAATCGGACATGGCCTTTTACAGCACGCCGGTCAGTGAGGTCATGGACGGCCCCGGCATCTCCCGGTGCCAGTACGGCGGGTTCATGCTTTCCTACCCACCCCTCCGGCTCTATGACATCTGGCGGGATCCTTTCTTCAGGTTTGCCAGGAACAAACCGGAACGACTCCTCATGGCGGCCCTCGACTACAGCCTGGAGCGGCATGTGGTCTATGTGGCAGCAACCCCCCCTTCGGGCTGGTGCCAGAGTATGGCCGCCCGTTTGGGGAAACGGATCATCTATCTCCCCATTGGCGTCTTCTCGCCGGTTACCCTGAAGAAAATCCGGGAATTCCATGTCCTCGACGGCCACCATGTCCGAAGATACGCCCGCCAGTATATCTGACCCCCTGACCCCTGAAATGGCCGACCATACCCTTTACAACCTATCAGCTTTTCATTGGCCTCAAATCCCATTATCCGGGGTTTTTCAGGATCGGCCTTTCGTAACAGCTCAATAAATGGGGGCAGAAGGATTTTTCTGACGCGACTGCCGGGAGGGCGCCGTCTCTTTGTGACTTATCAGTGGGGGAAGCCGCAGCTCGACGAAGTCGAGAATGCCAAAGGGGCAAGCCTGCCCGCCATTGCCTTGTTACCCATGTTACCTCCTTCTGGCATCGCAGATCCACGGGACGAAAGTCTTGGCAAGAACGCTCAATTGGCCTTGGCAGGCGGGTGTCCCCCGCAGATAAGTCACTCAAGAGACCAGCCCGGAGGCCCGGAGCGGAAGAAAAATTCTTCTGCCCCGG
>JAGHEC010000132.1 GCA_021159525.1 Deltaproteobacteria bacterium
AAAGGCACGAACCAGGTTAGTTGAGGAAGTGACTTTTTTCGTGTTTTTCGTGTTTTTCGTGGACAGCATTGGTCCACGAAAGGCACCAAAGGCACGAACCAGGTTAGTTGAGGAAGTGACTTTTTTCGTGTTTTTCGTGTTTTTCGTGGACAGCTTTGCGATTCCTGGGTATTTGTGATAAGACGTTAATAAAGTTGCGGCGACAGTTCCTGGATCCCCGCGAAAACCGGAATCGGGGCAGACTGCACAATAGAGGATTTCCCCGGATTTGTTGAAAAAACACGAAACAATCGATTCCCAATTCAAGCAAGAACCGTCGGATGTCTTCGACTGAACAACCCTTAAACCAAACTGAACCAACCCCGTAACCACCTGCAATTTAAGGAGGGAATCATGAGATTGAAAAAATTCACAATACTGTTGTCACTGATAATACTTATGTCTGCCATGCCAGCAGCACAAGCTGTCACTTCAAACTGTGAGAAATGTCACAACAAATTGACACCCGGCATCGTGAAGGATTTTAATCGGGGGGTTATGTCAAAAGAATTAACGTGTACTGCCTGTCATGGTGAAGGGCATGTGAGCGCAGATGATGTTGATAAGGCCCTGCTGCCCACCATATCCACGTGTGAGGCCTGTCATGAGGCCCAGGCAGGTCAGTATTTAAGTGGAAAACATGCCAAAGGACTTCTTCCCATTACAGCATTTCCTGAATTTGCCCATAAACAACCACGTGCTTTTATGGCTGGACAAAAAGGCTGCAACGGTTGTCACAATCTTGGCATAGTAGATGAAAAAACCAGAAACAAAGGGCTTGCCGGTGAATTCAGAAGTCATTACCCGTATGGGATGGATTGTCAGAATTGTCATACACGGCACGCTTTTTCCAAGGCCGAAGCCCAACAGCCGGAAGCGTGTATGCAATGCCACACAGGGTTCGACCACGCACAATGGGAAATGTGGACCCGGTCAAAACATGGCGCCGCATATATGACAAACAGAGACGCTCATAGAGGGCCAACCTGCCAGGACTGCCATATGCCCGAAGGAAATCACAGGGTAATGACAGCCTGGGGATTTTTAGCGCTCAGGTTGCCTGAAAAAGACGCAGAATGGATGGGATATCGAGTAAGTATCCTGAAAGCTCTTGGGGTCCTCGATAATGAAGCGAAACCCACAGGCAGGCTGGATGTGGTTAAGGCTGCCGATATTGCACGTTTAACGGAAAAGGCATTCAACAGCGAACGGGATGCAATGGTAAACACTTGTCAAAAGTGCCACACCAAAAAATATGTCGTTTTAAATCTTGAAAATGCAGATCAGATGATCAAAGCTTCAGATAAAATTTTTGCTGAAGCCATTGAACTGGCGGCGGCGCTTTATAAGGATAAAATTCTTAAGCCCGCAACAAATGCGGCCACATTTCCATATCCTGATCTGCTGACCTTTTATGAGGTGAATTCTCATATCGAAGAACTTCTCTATGAAATGTTTATGGATTATAGAATGAAGACATATCAGGCGTCATTTCATTTAATGCCTGATTACACCACATGGTATGGTCTTGCCAAGATGAAAGAAACTCTTGTGGAGATGAAACATATTGATCAGCAATTGAGAACACAGGCAGAAAAATGAATATTAGGCAGTGATAGGTCAATAAACCGGGGCAGAAGAAAAATCCTCCTGCGGCGGTGGTACGGACGCTGTTATCCCCCTGATTATTGAGCTGATGCGATTTTCTCATATCAGTGTATCAGGGAGATCTCAAGACCCCGTGAACGGTTACTCCTTCGAGGTTTCAAAGTCCGGGCCTGCAGCCCGACGGCCGAACTGATGTTGAGCCCCATGAGAAAGCAAGACATCGGCTGCCGGGCGGCCTTTTTCATGGTTTCCCGCTGCCTGCTGACGGGTGTGGGGCAGGAAAAGGGGTTGGTCTCCGCACATGGGGTAAAAAAAAGCCCGGAGTTTACACGCACGGAGACCGCAGCAGTTGGACATCAGCCGCCTGTCCGGCTGCTAACGTGCCCGCGCCCTCCGGGATCCGTATCAGGGCTTCGGCCCGGGCCTGGGACTGCAAACGGCTTTTCATGCGTTGCGGAACGGCCCACCATTTACCATCTCTCTGCTCCATCCTTGCATGGATGAACCGGGTCCAGGCGATATCTCCGGCCACGGTTGCGGCCAGGCGGACCTTCCTGGTCTGAAACGGGACAGGCGGCCTACCGGCCATATAGAGCAGGCCGGGCAGGGCAATCTGAAGGAATGCCATTTCATTGGAAGGCGGGCCTCCCGGCAGACAAAAGACCGCTTTTTGCCCCATCATTCCAAAGGCAACGGCCTTGCCGGGGCCCATACGGACCCGGTGGAAAAGGAATGTACATCCCATCTCTTCGATCACCCGGACCGTCAGGTCCCGTTCGCTCTTCCAGGCCCCTCCGCTGGTCAAAAGAACATCGGCCCACGGGAGTAGGGCCGCAACCGCCTCCTGAATTGCCGCGGATCGATCCTTGACCACCCCGGTCTTCGCCTCCATCCTGAAAGAGCGCAGCCATGAACACAGGGTGATCAGATTGCTGGCATAAAGCTGTCCCGGCTGGATAGCATGCCCCGGGGCCACCACCTCGTCTCCGGTAGCCACAACAGCCACGCGCGGCAGGCGAATTACCGGCGCCTGATCGATCCCCGCCGCAGCCAGCAGGCCTGTCAGGCCCGGGGTCAGGATTTCCCCCCTGGCTGCCACACGCTCACCCGACGCTACGTCCGCGCCCCGGGACAGGAGGTTGCATCCTCCTGGAACCTCTCTTGAACAGACGATATAGCCATCTTCCTCACGGGCGTGCTCAACCGCCACCACCGCATCCGCGCCTGCAGGAACAGGGGCGCCGGTCAGGACCTTGAGGGCGAGGCCCGGTTCGAGTGTCTTGTTGTTCAGGTCTCCTGCAGATGAAGCCCCGGCCACCCTCAGCCTTGCAGGCCGGGCTTGAGAGGCCCCTTTGGTATCCTTGGATCGCATGGCGTATCCATCACGGAGCGATGAGGCGGCAGACGGGCAATCCACCCCTGCAAAGAGATCCTCTGCCGCGGCCAGACCAGAGACCTCCGCCACCGGCAAGGTCGCGGCCGGCAACCGCCTCAGGCTGTCAAGCGTGATGGAAACGGCCTCTTGCAGGCCTATATCCCATTTTTTCCCGGCCTGATAATCTGTCATGGTTGGCTTCCTTTAACACGTCCATCTCATGGATCAAGACCAGCGGCCCCTCGGGCCGCATGGCCGCTTTGCCTTTTTTACCCTTTTCAAAAAGGAAAAAATAGGCCATAAGGTATCAGCTCAATGCTCAGGGGGATAACGGCGAACCTGCCACCGGGGCAGGATGATTTTTCTTCCGCCCTCCCGGCAGCCGCGTCAGAAAAACCCTTCTGCCCCTATTTATTGAGCCCTTACGTCATAAGGGCCGTGACCTTAATCGTTTGGCACATCGTTGATCGGCAAAGGCAGCGCATAACCCGCTGCGGACGGCCCGTACTCCTTAACAAGGTTTAGCCGGGTCCTATCCCCACCATCCTGAGACAAGCCGGTTGAGTATAGGGAAACAAGCACCGCAAGGCAAGGTCTGAGATCGCCAATCCCCTCTGCTCTGCATAGATATGGATACGACATCTTACAAATGGCGCGCATTGATCCCTGTTGCCATGGGCACTCTCATGGCCACCATGGACGCCAGCATTACCAATATTGCGCTTCCCGTACTCGCGGAGAACTTTAAAAAAGATCTCACGGTCGTCATGTGGGTCACTGTGGCCTATATCCTGGTCAGCAGCAGCCTCATGCTTATAATGGGGAAAATCAGCGACCTCATCGGGCGCAAGCGGATCTACGCAATTGGAATGATCGTTTTTACAGTGGGGATGGGGGCCTGTTCCGCGGCACGGAGCATCCATCACCTGATCCTGTTCAGGACCTTTCAGGCCGTGGGCGCAGCCATGTCCATATCGTGCGGCACAGCCATTGTCACAGAGGCCTTTCCTGCCAGCGAAACAGGCAAGGGCCTGGGGCTGTTGAGCATGTCCGTATCCATCGGTTTTATCCTGGGCCCGATCCTGGGCGGGTTTCTTTTGGAGTGGCTGGACTGGCGGTCTGTCTTTTACATCCGGGTCCCGATAGGCATGGCCGTGGCGGTCCTGGCAATGATCCTGCTCAAAAAAGACAGCCTCAGCCTCTCAGAGGCAAACCTGGATCTGGCCGGGACCTTTGCCTCATCCGCCGGGCTTTTCTGTCTCATCTTCGGGATCAGTCAGGTGAAAGACCACGGTCTGGGCTCTCCCATGGCCCTCGGCTTTTTGACCGCAGGCCTCCTGATCCTCATCCTTTTTATTTATGCGGAGCATCGCGCTGCCGACCCCATTGTGGACCTGGCCCTGTTCAAAAATCGGGTCTTTGCATTCGCAACCGCAAGCCTGTTTCTCTTTTTTGTGGCAAGCCCCCCATATGTGCTGCTCATGCCTTTTTATCTGATGGAAGGGGTCAGATTCACACCCCTGCAGACAGGCCTCCTGATGGCAGTTGTCTCCATGGCGACCATCATCAGCAGCCCCATCAGCGGCGCCATGTCAGACCGCATCGGGAGGGAATGGCTTTCAGCCTTCGGGACCGCTGCGACAACAGCCGCCTTTTTTCTGATGCTGGGATTCGATCTCCGGACAGAGACGACCTCCATCATACTTATCCTGATCCTCCTGGGAATCGGTGTGGGGAGCTTCCAGCCCCCCAATAACAGCATCATCATGGGATCGGTGGCCAAGGAACGGCTCGGGTCTGCCTCGGCCCTGATTGCTACGCAGCGGCAAGTGGGGATCTCTTTGGGCATGGCCCTGGCAGGGGCGGTTTTTTCAGAAAGACGCCTGTTCCATGCCAAACGGCTTGTGGACAATGGGGTCGCCGGGGCGGAGGCGGCCAGGGCGTCCATCCCCCTTGCCTTTCATGATGCGCTCCTCATGTCGATCCTCCTGGGCCTGGGTGCCGTGATCCTTTCCCTCCTTTCCATTAAGAGCAAAACCAAATCCGGCACGCCCATCAGGAGATATTCGTAACAGCTCAATAAATAGCGGCAGGAGGATTTTTCTGACGCGACTGCCGGGAGGCTGCCGTCTCCTTGAGCTGATACAGATATTCCTGAAGGGGACAGACCTTTCAGAGAGATGCTTCCAGGTCCTCGAAGGCATCTTCCATCCGGTAGAGTTCCCGGTCCATTTCATTTAATCGTCTGGCCAAAAGATGGTCCCGCGCAATTTCTTTTATCGCCATGATTTTTTGCTCATGCGGAGACACGGCCTCCCTGATGCCGGAGGGCGTATCCGGACTTTCTGCGATCATCTCCAGTGCATCGGCCATCTCGTAAAATGAGGTCTCCTTTTCAACCAGTTCCTGCCTGCCCGTGCGCCTCAGCAGGTCCGCAAGGCGGGGAAACTGCTTTTCAAAGGGCTTCTCATAAACAGGGACCAACCGGATGTCGATCTGCATATATTGGCTCATTGGCGCCCGCCTCTCTCTAATCCTTGCCCGGTTCATATCCGGCGCATCTGGTCCATCCTGGTTTCCAGGGGTTCGGCCTCTTTTTCCCTCCCCAGTTCCCGGAGCCTTTTCTTCAGATCCTCGATCTGTTTCTGGATCTGTGGGACGATATCCTTCTGCACCTTGTCCCGGAATGCTGCGCCCGATCGCTTCATCTCTTCCAGCAGTAGATCCATGTCTTTTTGAAGCCGCTTTATCTCCTCATTTTCAGGGACCTCTTTCATATCTTCCGAAAACCTGCCGAGCCGCTCCTTCAGATCGCCCATGGCCTTGGACACATCATCTTCCGTCTTTTCAATCAGGACCCCAAGCCTTGTGTGTCCCCGCACAACAGCCCCGTCCTCAAGGGGACGGCCCTTGCGCTTGAGCGCAATCATTTCAACCGCCCGTCTCAGGGGATCGACCGGATCATCGACAATGCAGAACCGGGAATGATCGGTCACCGCATTTCTGAAATCGCTCCTGATGGTCACATCCACCAGATATGTCCCCTCTTTCTCATAAAAAATATCCGTCACCTGGCCGATCTCGTTTTCTTCAAACAGCACCTTTTCTCCCGATTTTAAGCCGTTGATCTGATCAAAGCGTATCTTCACGTTAAGATCATTGCTAAAACATCCCAGGCTGGTCACTAAACCCACCAGCAATATCAGCATGGTCTTCTTAGGCATATCCAATTCCTCCCCGTAACCGTTCACCGGTCATTTTTGGTCAAATTTGGCATTGTCCGCCTCACGTAACAGCTCAATAACCCGGGGCAGGAGGGTTTTTCTGACGCGACTGCCGGGAGGGCGCCGTCTCTTCGTGACTTATCAG
>JAGHEC010000030.1 GCA_021159525.1 Deltaproteobacteria bacterium
CAGCAAGGTCTTCCGTCTTATGAAAGACTGTTCTTGGGGCTGGATCAGAACAAATTCCAACGGTCTGCTGCCGTTCCAAAGGGCTATAACCGGTTTTTGTCCCGTCTTGGAGGGGAGGCAGTGACCCCCCACGCGGGCATAACATTGTAGGACCTGGCGTGAAACCTTGGGCGGCGGGACAACAAAATGCGTACCCAGCGCTCGGCGGCCGCCCCCAAACTCGTAATAGCCTTTATGGAAAGGCAGCGAGAAGATAGCGCCTTATTAAAGACTGTCCTTATTACGGGACTTAGGCAAAACCTGTTTGGCTATAGCTTTCAAGCCGCCCTGGAGTAATGGGCCATGACTAAATGAAAAAGGCAATAGCTCAATGAACAGGGGCAGGAGGGTTCTTCTGACGCGACTGCCGGGAGAACGCCGTCTCTTTCTGCCCCGGTGGCGCCTTCGCTGTTATCCGCCTGATTATTGAACTGATACTTAAAAAGGCCTGCGACAGGCTGAAGGCCAAAGATGAATCATTGGTGGTTCGCCTTACATAAGGAAGAAGAAGATGAAGCACAGGGCTCTCAAGGTCCGCAGGAATGATCCCTGCCCGTGTGGAAGCGGCCTTAAGTACAAGAAATGTTGTATGAACAGGGAAACTATACTGGATGCAGGCCAGAACAGGGACCTGTATTACCGAAAATATAATATCCGCCTGAAAGATGAAAAAGACATCGAAGGGATCAGGAGGGCCGGCCGGCTGGCACTGAGGACCCTTGATCTGGTGGGCTCTCATATCAGGCCGGGCATTACCACGGAGGAAATCAACACCCTGGTCCACGAATTTACCATCCAGCACGGCGCCATACCGGCCCCCCTCCATTACCGGGGTTTTCCCAAAAGCGTTTGCGTATCGGTCAACGAGGTAATCTGCCATGGCATTCCGGGAGACCGCATCTTGAAGGACGGCGATATCGTTAATGTGGATGTCACCCCCATCCTGAAGGGCTATTATGCAGATACCAACATGACCTTTTTTGTAGGAACGCCAGGGCCGGATGCGAAAAAGATTGTGGCGGTGGCCGCCCAATGCCTTAAAAAAGGGATGTCCATGGTCCGGCCCGGAAACCGAATTGGCGATATCGGCTGGGCCATCCAGATCTATGCCGAGAGCCAGGGGTGTTCCGTGGTCAGGGAGTTTGTGGGACACGGCGTAGGGCTTGAATTTCATGAGCCCCCCCAGCTCCCCCATTACGGCCGGAAAGGAGACGGCATTCTTCTGATCCCGGGCATGGTCTTTACCATTGAACCGATGATCAACCTGGGGAGAAAGGAACTCAATGTCCTGAGCGACAACTGGACCGCGGTCACCCGCGACGGCTCCCTCTCAGCCCAGTTTGAGCAGACGATTCTTGTTACAAAGACCGGGTTCGAAAGCCTCACCCCGTTTGACCTGTAAATGCATCCGACCCGGTGGCCTTGTAGGGGGCAATGGACCTGATCCGTAAAGCAAACGATCTGGGATTCATCGCCGTGGGTTTTTCCCGGCCGGGTCGGCCCAGTTTTTTCGATCATCTCCGGGTCTGGATTTCTGAGGGCAAACATGCCGGCATGGCATGGATAGAGCGGCATCTGAACCTCAGGGAGAACCCTGCCATGCTTCTTGAAGGCTGCCGGACCGTCATCACCCTTGCCTATCCCTACTCCTCCTGCAAGCCGTATACCCCGGAAGGCCTGTGCGCGGCCAGATACAGCGAACCCCAAAAGCAAGATTATCACCACAGACTGAGGAAGCGGACAAAAATCCTCGCCAAGGCCCTGCAGGAACATTTCCCCGGGACCCGAAGCCGGATCTGCGTGGATTCGGCGCCCATCATGGAGCGGAGCCTGGCATGGCAGTCCGGGATCGGTTTTATCGGAAAAAACACCCAGTTGATCATTCCCGGGCACGGATCTTATGTTTTTCTGGCGGAGATCCTGACCACGGCGGTTATCCATTTTCCCGAGCCCCGGCCCATGGAAAATCGATGCGGTTCATGCACCCGGTGCCTGGACGCCTGCCCGACAGGGGCCATTGAGGGCCCCTTTCAACTGAATGCCGGCAAGTGCCTTTCCTACCGAACCATTGAACAGAAGGAGGCTGTTGACAGGAAAACAGGTAAAAAGATGGGGGACTGTTTTTTCGGGTGCGACGTATGCCAGGAGGTCTGCCCGTTCAATCAGAAGCATGAAACAGGGGAAATCATCCTCCCTTCAGCAAATGACATCCTCAATATGGACGAAAAAAGCTTCCGGGAAACCTACGGAAAAAGTGCCTTTGCCCGGGCCGGCCTGGCCAAGATCCAAAGCAATATCCAGGCCATGGACAACGAGAGGCAGGTCTAACTGCCTGAATCCCCAATGCATCCTGACAGCCTCAAACCAGGTTCTCATGACCGAGGCTTGCCGCTCACTAAAGATTGACACGTGCCTACGCCTCATTTATAGTGCAAAATTATCCGTCCGGCCAGCCGCAAAAACACCCCAAAACTACAAAACCAAGAGGCATTATGCATCACAAATCCATGGCTCAAGGAGCTTTTATAATCCTTTTGGGAATGATGCTGTTCCTTTCCTCCAAGGGCTGGTGCGGCCCGGAGGTGACGCCTGAACAGGCGCAGCAGATTGAAGAGCAGGGAGAGGCCGGAGGCATCAGCCCGGAACTGATTCAAAAGGGGAAGGCCATACTTGAGCAGGAAGGGGACCTGGCAGAAGGAATCAGGGAAGTCGTCGAGGCAAAGCCCGACCTTGGGAAACAGGATGATCTGGAAGAGGAAAAAAAGAAAGTTCTGCCGCCACAGGAAGAGGACTATCCGGGCGCCGGGCGGCTTCCATCCTTTTTCAAGGGTTCCCCTTTTTTCCGTTTTGTGCAATCCAGGCTCGCGCCTGCCGAGGATGTGGCTCCTCCTTACCCATACGGCTATCGTTTCTTTTTCGGAAAACCGCCTGCCGCGATCCCTCCGGCATCTCTTGTTTCCGAAGACTATGTTCTGGCGCCGGGGGACGAGATACAGGTCCTCCTGTACGGCAAGACCAATGTGCTGCACCGTCTGTCTGTTCAGGAAGACGGCAGCATCCTGTTCCCCAAGATCGGCCCTGTTTTTATAGCCGGCCTGACTTATGGAGATGTGAAGAAAACCCTCAAAGATTGGATCCCCAAGAAGATGCTGGGGGTCCAGGTGCATGTCACGCTGAGCAGGCTCCGTTCCGTCCCGGTCACCATGGTAGGGGAAATCAAAAGGCCGGGACTGCTTCAGGTTTCACCCATGGCCACCCTCACTGAGGCCATCGCCCTGGGTGGGGGTCCCCTCGCCAACGGCAGTT
Source organism: Deltaproteobacteria bacterium (assembly GCA_021159525.1). GTDB lineage: Bacteria > Desulfobacterota > DSM-4660 > Desulfatiglandales > Desulfatiglandaceae > AUK324. The sequence goes on from JAGHEC010000030.1 coordinate 3,346, forward strand.
TGAGGAATATACAAATCGTACGCCCCGGGGGCAAGGTCATTCGGTTCGATTTTTACCGCTTCTTGGAAGGAAAAGGAGAAGATCCCATGCTCGAGCCGAAAGACCTGATTCGGATCCCGTTAACAGGCGCCCAAAGCGCGGTTATCGGTCAGGTCAAGCGGCCGGGAATCTATGAATTAAGCAACCGCGACAAAAGGCTTGAAGACGTCCTCAGACTTGCCGGCGGCATAGTCCCCCAGGCCGACAAACAGCGCCTTCAGGTGGAACGGCTCCAGGACAATCATTATCGGGAGGTCCTGGATATTGATCTTGCCGAGATGCCCCGGCACTTCGCCTTCCCTATCCAGGACTGGGATATCATTACGGTTCGCAGCCTGCCTCCCGGATTTAACAACGTGGTCTATCTTAAAGGCCATATACGCCATCCCGGCGCCTACGAACTAAGGCCGGGCATGCGGGTATCAGACCTGGTTAAAGGCCCGGAGGAACTAAAGAAGGACGTTTACCTGGACTATGCACTGATTAAACGGCGTCAGCCGCCCGGGTGGAAGCTTCAACTGCTCCCGTTTGATCTCGGGCGGGCCGTGGTGGATCAGGATCCTGAAGCCAACATGCAACTCCAGGCGAGAGACGAGGTCTATGTCTTCAGCCGCTGGATGTTTGAGCCCCGCTACCAGGTGGAGGTGTTGGGAGAAGTCCAGAAGCCCGGAAAAATCGCATGGGTACATGACATGAGGGTAAAGGATGCCCTTCTTGAGGCAGGAGGCCTCACCCAAAATGCCTTCCTGTCCAAGGGAGGGCTGTTGAGGCGGGAAACATCCGGAAAATGGCAGCGGATCACCTTTGACGTTGCCAAAGCCATAGATGATGATCCTGCAAATAACATTATGCTGCAACCGCTCGACCAATTGACGATCCATTCACTGAGCGAAATGGCCCCGAGCCGAAAGGTGAACATACGGGGCGAGGTGTATCGGCCGGGGGATTATCTTCTTTCTGAAAACATGCGCATTGCGGACCTGGTATTTGCCGCAGGCGGCATCACTCCCAAGGCCTATGCAGAACAGGCTGAGCTGGCCAGGAAAGAGATCCGGGACGGCCAGGCGGTCAGGACCATTACCCGGGACATCAATATCGCCCTTGCCCTTGAAGGGGATGAGACGCACAATATTTTACTGCAACCGCTTGACAATCTTTATGTGCGGCCCGTGACAGGCTATGACAAGACCCTTGAGTGCAATATCCTCGGCGAAGTCAAGTTTCCGGGAAAATATGTGATTGAACCGGGCGAGCGATTGAGCTCGCTGATCTCCAGGGCGGGCGGATTTACGGAATATGCCTATCTCAAGGGGTCGGTCTTTCAGCGGGAAGCAATTCGCAAGAGCAACGACAGGATCTTGAAAAATCTGGTCAAACGCCTTGAGATGGACCTGGCCCAGAGCGAGCTGGATCCCAGCAGGATCGCCAAGAGCGAGGAAAAGGCCATGGCGAGCCTTGCAGTGAAACGTCGGCTGTTGGATCGGTTACGGAAGGTGGAGGTTCCAGGACGGATGATTGTCAAATTGGAGCCCTTGCCGGATTTTATCGGGGGCCCGTACGATATTGCTTTAGAAGATGGAGATTCGCTTCTTGTGCCCTCGCGGCCGAACTCGGTGTCGGTAATCGGCGATGTTTACAATCCCACTGCCATGCTGTGGGAAGCGGATTTGACGTTTGAGGATTACCTCAAGATGTGCGGCGGCCCGACCAGAACCGCTGACAAAGATGCCATTTATCTGGTTAAGGCCAACGGCATTGTAAAAACCGATGAAGGAGGTCTCCTGAACAGTCTGTTCAGCCAGAAGCTGGAACCGGGCGATACCATTGTGGTGCCTGAAGAAATTGACACCGGGGCTATGGAGACCTGGAAAGACGCCACCCAGATCGCCTATCAGATCGCTGTCTCAGTTGCGGCCGTTTCTTACATTTTCAAGCAATAGGAGCAGAACTTCAAATGAAAGGTTTCAACAGGTGTTTTTTGGCATTTTCTCTGGGCCTTGTTTTTTTGTTCCCTTGTTCCGCCCTGGCCTTGACCGACCACGGAAATAATGCCTTCAAGCTCGCGGCCGGCGGCTTTTTCCCACTCCAGGATGACGACAACCCCACTATCCAAGTAGCCAACGGGATTTGGACCGAAGCCGAATATGCTGTTACGCTCACGCCTTCCTGGGAAATCGGCATTCAGGCAGGGTGGGCGAGGTCTGGAATTTCCCACGAGGGACAGCGATTAGGGCATATCAACATGTTCCCCGCCGTGATATTCGTTCGCTATCGGCTTCTCCCCAGGGAAAAAATCGTTCCTTTTCTATTTGGCGGCGCAGGCTACAGTTTTAACCGCGCCAGCAAGGATACAGTGGATTTTGACGTTGAAAATCACTGGCTGTGGCGGGCCGGGGCCGGAGTTGATTTTTTCCTGACCCGCTCCTTTGTCCTGCGGGTGGACGGGCGTTATCAGGGCACGGAGAGCGATTTTTCCGCAGGGAACTTTAAGCACACCATCGACCTCGGGGGGATTGTAGGCACGGTGGGCTTCGTGTTATACTGGTAATTGGCTTTTCCAGTAGATGACCTCCGATCAAAACTTGATGGTGACAACCGATCAACCGTATCACCTCAATAATTAGGCGTATAACTGCGAACCTAGTGCCGCGGCAGAATAATTTTTCTTCCGCTCCGGGCCTCCGGGCCGGTCTCTTGAGTGACTTATCTGCGGGGGACACCCGCCTGCCAAGGCCAATTGAGCGTTCTTGCCAAGACTTTCGTCCCGTGGATCTGCGATGGCAGAA